>JBMTYA010000021.1:0-14881 GCA_049454015.1 Ilumatobacteraceae bacterium
CGTCATAGTACGCATCGTCATCTTGGTGTTTACCGAGATTCACCCATTCTTCGTCACTCATTTCCTCACGGGCTGCGATGAGTTCGTCGGCACCCCACGAGCAACGCCAACGCAGTCGCGGCTTGTTCGTGGTAATCGACTCAAGAATCGTTGCTGCGGCCTCTTCAGCTGGCGTCGCTTTGGCGATTCCCTCCGCGTAAAAAGCAAAGAGTCGTCGGTAGTGCGCATCGTATGCACCCGACTGGTTCGGTGCGTCAATGTTCTTTGCGAAAATCGAACTGCGCGTGACGCCGGGTTCGATGATCACTACGCGAATGCCGAATGGCGCGACTTCTTGGGCGAGACCTTCGCTCATTCCTTCGACTGCCCACTTGGAGACGTAGTACGGCGACTGGGCGATCGCGGTGATCTTGCCGACCACCGACGACACATTGACGATCGTGCCGCTGCGGCGGGCACGCATGTGGGGAAGCACCGCTTGGATGCAACGAACCGAGCCGTTGTGGTTGATGTTGAAGACCTCGTTGTACGTCTCAATCGGACATTCTTCGGTGACGGCGTTGCCTCCGACGCCGGCGTTGTTGACTAGCACGTCGACATGGTCTGTGGAGGCAAAGATCTGCGCGAACCCACTGGTGACCGAATCCGAGTCGGCGACATCCATTTCTATGAGGGTGATGCGGTCGCCGATGCCCTCCGATGCCGCCTTGGCAAGCAACTTGTCGGCCTTGGCCAGCCCACGCACGGTGGCATACACGTGGTACCCGGTCTTGGCCAGGGCGAGAGTGGTGGCTCGACCGATACCTGAATTGGCCCCTGTCACCACAGCCACAGGGCTGGACGGATTTCTGGTTCCTGGGGTGTCGGGGTTCACCGACCCAGAGTAGGCGTCTGCAAAAAACCTGTCACAATCAGGGGGTACCCTGCCGTTAGATAGTCGTGCGACACTTCCGGCGCTGGCCCCTTCTCCTCGTGGTGACCTTCTTGCCGGTGGCACCCGCGAGTGCGCGCGCGGACGGTGCTGTAGCGGTTGGTGGCGCCAGAGTGCCGAGTAATGCAAGTGCTACCAAGGACTACGTCGTCATTCTCACTGAGGCGGCAAGCGTCGCAGCCAAAGTCAATAAAGAGGAGTCGCTCGGCAACGACGTAAACGATGTGTTCTCGAGCAAGGTGAAGGGATTCGTCGCCGAGCTTGATGCATCTGACGTGCGGCGATTAAGGCGTGACCCGCAAGTGCTGATTGTCGAACCCGATGCAACGTTCACCGTCGGTGCAACCGACGAGAGCACGACGACCACGGTTACTGCAAGCAGCACGACGAGTGTTGCGCCGACGTCAAGCACATCGACATCTACAACAAGTTCGTCCACCACAAGTTCGTCCACCACCACAGTTGTCACAACCACAACGCTGGCGACATCGACGACCGTCGCACCAACGACGACGGTCGCGGAGAGCACAACGACTTCAAGTACGTTGACATCAAGCACGACAAGCACCACGACTCTCGCGACAACTTCGTCGACGAGCACGATGCCAACTACGTCAACGTCGACGAGTACTACATCGTCATCAACGACCTCTTCTACGACCACGACCTCGACAAGTACGACAACGACCTCAACGAGTACGACGACGACCTCTACGACTTCAACAACGGTGCCCAAGAGCGCTGATGACCTAGCGATCGGCGACCCGATTCCCGGTGAATACATCGTCACCTTGCGCAGTGGCGTGAACGCAGTGGCATTCGCGTCGGCGCAGTCAGACGGCGGCACCAACATCCTCGGAACTGTCAGTTCGGCAATCAATGGATTCGCTGCCCGACTCGACAAGGCCCAACTTTCTGTACTGGCCAATGACCCCAACGTTCTTCTCATCGAGGAGAACACCGTCGTCGGAATCGAAGCTGACCAAGCAAACCCACCGTCGTGGGGTCTCGACCGCATCGATCAGCGGTCTCGCACGCTCGACCGCAACTACTCCTACAACTTCACAGGTTCGGGGGTGAACGCGTACATCATCGACACGGGGGTGCGCAGTGACCACCGCGACTTCGGCGGTCGAGTCGTCGCAGGTCGCACCCAAGTGAGTGACGGTCGAGGAACCGAAGACTGCAACGGCCACGGCACGCATGTGGCTGGAACCGTCGGCGGTCAGACCTACGGCGTGGCCAAAGCCGTTTCCATCATCCCCATTCGAGTGCTGTCATGCACAGGAAGCGGGAGCATGTTCAACGTCATCAGCGGCGTGAACTGGATGATTGAGCACCACGCCGCGGGAGTGCCCGCCGTCGCCAACTTGAGCCTCGGCGGATCACGCAACTCTTCGATGAACCTGGCGGTAGCTAATGCCGTGCGTGACGGCATCACCGTGGTGGTTGCCGCGGGCAACAACAGCCGCGACGCAAGTACGTTCTCTCCCGCATCCGAACCGCTTGCAATCACCGTCGGCGCGGTGTCATCCCTCGACTCACGTTCAAGTTTCTCCAACTTCGGGCCGTTGCTTGACATCTTTGCTCCTGGACAGATCATCACCTCCGCGTACCACCGGTCGTCAACAGACCTCCGCGGACTTTCGGGTACGTCGATGGCCGCGCCGCATGTTGCTGGCGCGGCTGCACTGCTCCTTGAAGAGAACCCGAATCTCACCCCTGAGCAGGTCATGTCTGACTTGGCGGCCTATGCGACACCTGACGTGGTCACTGACCCACGACCTGGGTCACCGAATCTTCTCCTCTTTACTCGCTCGCGTTGGATGGCACCGTCGCCCGAAGCACCGAGTGCGCCGCAGAGTCTCACGGTCGTGCCCGGGGTTGCGCAAGCGGCACTGAGCTGGACCGCCCCGACGCAAAGCGGCAGCAGCACGATTACGGACTACCTGGTTGAGTATTCGGCAAACAATGGGTCGACATGGTCCACCTTCGGTGACGGAGTCTCGACTGCGACCACCGCCACCGTCACGGGGCTAACGAACGGTGTGACGTATTCATTCCGCGTCAGCGCAGTGAGCTCTGCCGGCAATAGCCCTGCGAGTGATGTTGCTCGAGCGGCAGTAGGTGTACCTAGCGTGCCGACTGGGCTGACTGCAACCGCAGGTGCGGCACAGGCCGCGTTGCGATGGACCGCGCCGAGCCAGAACGGTGGATCGGCGATCACCGACTACGTGGTCGAGTTCAAAGCCGACGGCACTGACTCGTGGTTGGTCTTTGCCGACGGAGTTTCAACAGACACGAGTGCAACAGTCACCGGGCTTACAAACGGAACCACCCACTCCTTCCGAGTGAGCGCAGTGAATGCAATTGGCCAGAGCGGTGTGTCGAGCACCGCCACCGCAGTGCCATGGCAGGTCTATGTGCCGAGTGCGCCAAGAGACCTCGTCGTCACTTCGGTGATGGCAACGTCGATCTCCCTTGAATGGAAAATCCCGGCAGTTGACGGTGGTGGGTTCGTGACGGGGTATGTCGTCGAACAATCTGGTGACGGCGGAACGACGTGGTTCACCTCGGTGGTCACTGGCACGGGCGGTCGCGCTGGTGGCATCTGGTTCACCACCGTTTACGACCTCACGTCGGGTCGCGAGTACCGCTTCCGTGTGCGAGCCACCAATTCGGCCGGTAACTCCGAACCATCGGTTGCCACAGCAGCACGTGCGCCGGGAGTTCCGAGTGAACCGGAAGACGTACGTGCCGTCGAAGCGGGACCTCGTCGTGTGATGTTGCGTTGGGAGCGTCCGCTCTCGGATGGCGGCGTCTCCCTGACCGGTTACACCATTGATTATTCAACGGATAACGGCGTGTCATGGACCACGTGGTCGCAGAACACCGGAGTAGATGGTTGCGCGTGTCAATATATGGCACGCACCGTGACCGACCTCACCGATGGTGTCGCACACATCTTCCGCATTAAGGCTTACAACTCGGTCGGTGTCAGCCAGCCGTCTGAATCAACCGACCCGATGACGCCGCTTACACCGCAACCCCCGACCCAACCACTCGGCCTCACGGGCACTGCGACTCCGGCGATCGTCGAGCTCGACTGGGAGGCGCCGGCGAACGACAACGGCGCACACATCACCGATTACGTCGTCGAGTTCTCGACCAACTCCGGTTCGACGTGGACAACATTCGCCGACGGTGCGAGCACCGCAACGCTCGCTTCACTACGCGAACTCAGTGCCGGGGTCGCACACGTCTTCCGGGTGAGTGCGGTGAACTCGGCGGGCCAAGGTGCACCGTCTGCGACGTCGTCGGCGATCACTCCACTCGCACCACTCGTGAACGATGCGTTCAGTGGTGCGACGCCGATCGTCTGCGGCAGTGACTGCCCAACTGGCACATCAGTACGCAGCACGAGTTCCACGCGTTCTGCCACTCGCGAGACGGGTGAACCGCTGCATGGCGGATACGGCGCCTCGGCATCGCTGTGGTATTCGTTCTCCATCGGGCGTGCTGGCACCGTTGTTATTGACACGATGGGGAGCGACTTCGACACATTGCTCGGCGTGTACACCGGCTCGGCTGTCAACGCTCTTACGACGATTACCACTAGCGACGATGCAGGAGGCGGAAACTGGAGCCGTGTCGAGTTTTCGCCGGTCGTCGGCACCACATACTCCGTCGCAATCGACGGATACGGCGGACGTAAAGGTTCGACCGTCTTGAACTGGCAATTTACCGAGGCACCGCCGACGCTGAAGCCCGGCGCACCTCGAAGCGTGCGCGCCGTAGAAGGCGACTCAACAGCGACCGTTTATTGGAGCGCTCCTGAAAGCGACGGTGGGGGAGTTATCACCGCATACAACGTGACTGCATCGCCGAGTGGCCGCACCTGCGCGACAACCGGAGCACTCACTTGCGTAGTGAGCGGTCTCACCAATGGAACCGCGTACACATTCACGGTTACAGCAACCAACTCCGCAGGCACTGGAAACGCATCAATACCGTCCGATCCTGTGACTCCTCGGTCGAGCTCAAGTGGTGGCGTTGTACCGCTCACGTGGGGTCTTGATCGAATTGACCAACGAAGTTTGCCGCTTGACAGTCGCTACTCGCGCACGCAGTCGGGTGCCGGCGTGACCGTGTACATCGTTGACACCGGAGTTCGCGCGACACACAGCGAGATGACGGGTCGAGTCGCGGCAGGTTTCACCACAATCACCGACGGCCAAGGCACCAACGACTGTCACGGCCACGGCACCCATGTGGCAGGCACTGTCGCTGGCACCAATTACGGCGTGGCACCGTCGGCGCTCATTGTGCCCGTGCGTGTGATGAGCTGCAGCGGATCAGGCAGCACCTCCGACATCATCGCTGGCATCGATTGGATTATCAGTCACCACCAATCCGGTGTCCCGGCGGTGGCGAACATGAGCCTTGGCGGCCCGCGCTCTGCGGCTCTTGATCTCGCAGTTTCGCGCGGTGTTGCCGACGGCGTCACATTTGTAGTTGCGGCTGGCAACTCCAATGTCAGCGCGTGCACCGTGTCGCCTGCCGGTGAGCCGAGTGCCATCACCGTGGGTTCGACGACGTCGAGTGACGAGCGATCGTCGTTTTCCAACTTCGGTTCCTGCCTCGACGTCTTTGCACCGGGCTCGAGCATCGTGTCGGCTGGGCACACGTCTGACAGCGCGACGCGCACGCTCTCAGGCACTTCGATGGCAGCACCGCACGTCGCCGGTGTCGCAGCACTCGCACTTTCGCAGAACACTTCGTTGACGCCGACTGAGGTGGCGTCTGCAATCGCCTCGTCAGCGACCCGTAATGCAGTGACCAACGCGGGAACAGGTTCACTCAATCGACTCGTGTACTCGTTGCTCACCCCGGCCCCCAATGCTGACGATGATGCTCCGACTACGACGACATCAACGACCTCAACCACGTCGACAACATCCACGACGTCGACTACTTCCACCACCTCGACAACTTCAACAACTTCGACAACTTCGACAACCACACCGCCTGCAAGCGGTGGCGGCGGTGGTGGCGGCGGCAGCTCCGGTGGTGGCGGCTCGAGCGGTGGTGGTGGCAGTTCTGGCGGCGGCAGCTCGGGTGGCGGTGGCTCGAGCGGTGGTGGAGGCAGTTCTGGCGGCGGCAGCTCAAGTGGCGGCTCGGGTGGCAGTTCTGGCGGCGGTTCAAGTGGGGGCAGCAGCAGTACACCGGCAACCACTGTTCCCGTGATTGTTGCAACGACTGCACCCGCTGCAGTTACACCGACCACTTCGACTGTCGGCACGACTCGCACGCAAGCACCGCTCGTCAGTGTTCCAGCGCCTGGAGTTCGTCCAGCTACCGGAACTCCTGCACCATCGCTCCCACCAACAGTGAGGTCTGTTGCTGCGGCGATTCGTTCGGTCGGCCGAACGATGCGCCTCGAAGTGAACGCTCCGAAGGGTGCACTCGTGCACGTGTACCGAGACGGCCAGCTCGTGACATCGGTGACTCCAGAAGAAGCAAAGTCGTTGGCAATCCCGGCGAACGGTGCCAAGCCGGAAGATGTGCAAGTTATCATCGTCACCCGCAATGGCGACATCATGTCCACACCGGTGCCAACAAACAGCGAAGCAGGCTCAATTGAAGGAGCAGGAGCGTCTACGAACTCTGGCGTACCAGCGCCGGGCGCCGAGACGACGACAAAGTCGACCGTGGCTTCTCGTCGCGCCGCGAACAATGCACGTGCGAGCGCCAGGACCGTGCCAAAGCGGAGCAAATCGTCGGCGACGAAGTCTGCTCAACGGTCGACGAGCGATAGAACGAAGCGGACAGCGACCACTCTCGGCAGATAGTTCAATCGGACACAATAGGTAGCACAACCGTGCCGAATCGCCCAACTGTGCGGGTGTCTGCGGCGACGGTCTACGGTGTGAGGCGATGAAACCTACCGTCACGACCCTCGCACAACTCAAGACATCTGGGTGGAAGTCGCGCTCGGTCAAGGATGAGATCCGCGAGAACACCGTTCGCGCAATCCGCGCGGGTGAGTCGCTCGTCGCAGGGATCCTCGGTTACGAGGACACCGTCTTGCCGCAGGTGCAGAATGCGCTGCTTGCAGGACACGACATCGTCTTTCTTGGTGAGCGGGGCCAAGGCAAAACACGCATCATCCGATCGCTGACCGCCTTGCTCGACGAGTGGATGCCTGTCGTTGCCGGAAGCGAGATAAACGACGACCCGTACCACCCCGTATCGCGTTATGCGCGCGACCTTGTCGCCGAGCGTGGCGACGATACGCCGATCGCCTGGGTGCACCGCGACGATCGCTACGGAGAAAAGCTCGCGACACCCGACACCTCAATTGCCGACCTGATTGGCGAGGTGGACCCGATCAAAGTTGCGGAAGGCCGATACCTCAGTGACGAACTCACACTGCATTACGGGTTGGTGCCACGCACCAACCGCGGCATCTTTGCGATCAACGAGTTGCCCGACCTCTCCGAGCGAATCCAAGTCGGTCTGCTCAATGTGTTGGAGGAACGCGACGTGCAGGTGCGCGGCTACAAGATTCGGCTTCCAATTGACGTCTTGCTCGTCGCATCAGCGAACCCGGAGGACTACACCAACCGCGGTCGAATCATCACTCCGCTGAAAGACCGCTTCGGTAGCCAGATTCGCACTCACTATCCGTTGGATGTCGCCACCGAAGTACAGATTGTGCGCCAAGAGGCACGCAACGCCACCGTCGGTGACGTGCAGGTCAGGTATCCCTCATTCATGGAAGAGATCGTCGCCGAAATCAGTCAACTTGCGCGCGCGAATGCAAACGTGAGCCAGCGCAGCGGTGTGAGCGTACGACTCTCCGTGAGCAATCACGAACTACTCGCCGCGAACGCCATGCGACGCGGACTCGCTGCCGGTGAGACCGTCGTCGCACCGCGAGTCTCGGATCTCGACGCCCTCGTTGCATCAACGGCCGGGAAAATCGAGATTGAGAGTGTCGACGAGGGTCGCGAAGGAGCCGTGTTCGAGCAGATCGTGCGCGGTGCCGTGTTGCAGGTGTACAAGCGCCGCGTGCCGGGCGACAAGACCAAAGAGTTGCTCGCAGCGTTCGAAGGCGGTGCGGTGGCGAACACCGGTGAAGACGTGTCGTCAGCCGACCTCGTGGCTTTCGCTGCCAAGGTGCCCGAGCTTCGCACGCTTGCCGCAAAGCTCGTCGACGGTGACGAATCGCCGGCTGCCGTCGCGAGTGCCGTTGAATTCGTGCTTGAGGGTCTGCACCTCGCCAAACGACTCAACAAAGATGCGTCTGGTGCGAGGGCGGTGTACCGAGCCCGCTCGGCAAGCGTCTGACTCGCACGCGCATTGCAGTTTTTGGCCGCCGTGGATCTCGGTCTTTCGTTTCGTGCTCAGACCGCGAAGGGCGTGCGAGTCCAGTGCTCTTCGGTGTCGTTTCGGTAGCCCGATGGGGCGATGCCGACCAGTCGTGAGACGTGAATCGGGTTGTCGAAACCGCGAAGCATGAACTCGCCGATCGGCTCTGCGGTAATGCCTTCAGGCAGGTGTCGAGCCTGCTCGGTCGGTATCAACACCCCGTACCGGGCAGCTTCGTCGCACAGTCGTGAGGCAAGATTCGGCGCGTCGCCAATGTAATCCTCGCCCTCAAAGAGGATGATGTCGCCGCTTGCCATGCCGATGCGCAGGCGAAGGTCGCCGAGCCGCTCGGCGAATCGGCGCTGCAGTTCCATCGCAAAGATGACGCCGCTGTTCTGGTCGGTGGCAATCGCCATGAATCCGTCACCTAGGAACTTGTCGATTCGCACGCCGGTTTCGGAGGCCAGATCGCGGGAAACCGCGCGAAAGTCCTTCAGCATCGCCTTGGCTTGGTCGTCGTCGGTGCGCTGGATAAAGGCGGTGAACCCCGACAAGTCGACGAACAGAATCGTGCGCGGGTAACGCATCGTGACCACAATGCTACGGTTCGCGTATGGCCGCGCGATTCCGTTACTCCAGGTGGGACGGTACGCAGCAAGGTTTTGAGCTTGACGCCGACTCAATCATCAAAGAAGTCACTGATGAGCTCATCCATCACGGTGACCCGAACGCTGCCCTGCGGCGCATCATGCAGCAGGGTCTGCGCGACCGCAACGGCAAGAAGATTGAGGGTCTGCGCGACACTCTCAACCGGTTGCGCGAGCGCCGGAAACAGATTCGAGAGAGCGGGAAACTCGGCGGAGAATTTGACGGCGTTGCGCAAGAACTAAACGACATCATTGACGAAGAACGACTTGCTGTCGATGAGGCAGAGCGCAAGGCGGGTGACTCAGGCGACGAACGTCGGGCTGCGGTTGCGCGTGACGCCGCGATGAACCGAAAGTTGCAGCTCGACATGCTGCCCGACGACCTCGCGCGCAAGGTTGAGGCACTCTCGCACTACGACTTCCAGTCGCGCGACGCACAACAACGTTTTGAACAGCTCGTCGAGCGCCTGCGTCAACAAGTGCAGCAGCGGCAGTTCGAGCAGGTGTCGAGTGCGGCAAAGAGCGTGTCGCCAGAAGACATCGCACGGATGAAGGACATGATGTCGGCTCTCAATGAGATGATTGACCGCCGCGACCGAGGCGAAGACCCACAGTTCGAGAAGTTCATGCAGGAGTTCGGCGACTTCTTTCCGGAGAATCCATCGACGCTCGATGAGTTGCTCGAACAGCTCGCGCAGCGAATGGCAGCAGCGCAGGCGATGCTCAACTCGATGACGCCAGAGCAACGCGAAGAATTGCGCAACCTCATGTCGCAAATGTTGGACGACACCGACCTGCAATGGCAGATGAACCGACTCTCTGAGCGGTTGCAACAGGCATACCCAGGCATGGACTGGGACGGCAGCCAGCAGTTCAGTGGCGACCGACCGATGCCCTTCGGCGAGGCGTTGCAGAGCATCCAAGAGCTCAACGACCTCGACAATCTCGAGCAATTCCTCAGCAATGCGTCGTCACCCGCCGCCCTTCAAGAAGTTGACCTTGACGCGGTCCGCAGGATGCTTGGTGATGCCTCGGCAGAGTCGCTCGAGCGGCTCGCCAAACTCACCGAAACTCTCCGTGAAGCAGGGTTGATCGACCAGAAAGAGGGCCGGCTCGAGTTGACACCCCGCGGGCTGCGCAGCATCGGCAAGGAAGCGCTGCGAGACCTGTTCGGTCGACTCGAACGCGATGCCCTCGGTCAGCACCGCATCGAGAGAATTGGCGCGGGTCACGAGCGCGCCCACGAGACAAAGGCTTACGAGTATGGCGACCCGTTCCACCTTGACCTGCAAGGCACCCTGCGAAACACCTTGCGTCGTCAGGGCGGTGGCCTCCCGCTCCGGTTGCAGCCCGACGACTTCGAGATCGACCAGACCGAGCAGCTGACCAGGTCGTCGACGGTGCTCATGGTCGACCTGTCGCTCTCTATGCCGATGCGCGACAATTTTCTGCCGGCAAAGAAGGTCGCGATGGCGCTCCATTCGCTCATCTCGTCGCAGTTTCCCCGTGACTACCTCGGGTTGGTCGGTTTCAGCGAGACAGCCCGCGAGTTGCGCCACGAGCAACTCCCCGAGGTCTCATGGGATTTCGTCTACGGCACCAACATGCAGCACGGTTTCGCGCTCGCAAGGAGCATGCTCGCCCGCCAGAGCGGCACCAAGCAGATCATGATGATCACCGACGGCGAGCCCACTGCACATGTGCAGAGCAATGGGGAGGTGTTCTTCAGTTATCCACCCGCCTATGTCACTCTCGAGGCCACCCTGCGGGAAGTGCTGCGCTGTACGCGAGAGGACATCCGTATCAACACCTTCATGCTCGATGCCGATGGTGGATTGCGCGGTTTCGTCGAGCAACTCACGCAGATCAACAAGGGTCGGGCCTTCTTCACCACTCCAGAGACACTCGGGGAGTACGTGCTGGTCGACTTCCTTGAGCACAAGCGGTCGCTTCGTCGCAGCGGCAGTCGTCGCGCGAGCTGAGCACCTCGTTGGTCGAAACGGCGGTCGGCGTCACCGCACTCAGGTGCACCGAAGGAGTTCCTGCTGTGCGACTTGCATTGAGCAAGTGAACCTGCCAGAATGACACGGCTGTTATTTGCCAGTGGTAGGGAAGAAGGGGACCGTGAGTCAGCGAATCGAAAGCGCGGAAAATGATGATCGCGCGTGGCAAGACCAAGCGAACTGCTTGGGCGTCGACCCCGACCTCTTTTTCCCGGAGCGCGGTGCATCTACCCGCGAGGCAAAAGAAGTCTGCAAAGGCTGCGAAGTACGGGAGCAGTGCCTTGAGTACGCCCTCGCCAACGGCGAGAAATTCGGTATCTGGGGTGGCCTTTCCGAGCGTGAGCGTCGCCGCTTGCGCCGTCAGCGTGCCCAGGCCAACCGCGGCTCAGCCAGCGCCTGATAGGGTACGACCATGCCCGGCGGCCCAGAGATTTGGATCATCATTGCCCTTGTCGTAGTGCTTTTCGGCGGCTCGCGCCTCCCGAAAATTGCCCGCAATCTCGGAAGAGCCCAGGGTGAATTGAAGAAGGGTCTCGCCGAAGGCAATGCCGAGGCGAACAAAGACTCCAAGCCTGAGGGCAACGCCACTCCGCAAGCCTGAGTGTGTCCGAGGCCTGTGAGCCTCGGGTCTACGCCTCGCTGAACTTCACCTTTCGTTTGCTCACGTCGGCGAGCAGACCTTTGCGTTCGTTTGCCGCATAGAGATTGAGGCCAATGTCGGCTTTCTTGCCGCGTGACTTAGCAGTGATCGACAACTCTGAGTCCGAAATTTTCACGCTCACCGACTTCACCCGACCGTCGTAGGTGCGGTCGAGACCGATTGCCACCCGCAGTATTCCGGCAAGTGCCCGCACGGTCTTTTGGTCGGCGGCGCTCAACCTCGCGAATTCAGGGTGCTCTGCTTTTGGAACGCTCTTTCGGTGGTACCGCGCAACCTGCGCCACGATCTCGACTTCTCGGTCGCTCAAGCCCATCAGTTCAGCGTTGCGCACGAGGTAATAGGTATGCAAGTGGTGCTTGGCGTGCGAAACGACAACGCCGACGTTGGCGAGGAGTGCGGCGAACTCGAGATACTTGCGGCTCTCAGGAGCAAGACCCAGGGACTCTTCGAGCTCATCGAAGAGTTGGTCCGCCAGTTCGGCCACGTGCTGCGAGTGGTCAGGTCGGTCATCGCACCGGTCGGCGAGCTGTTGCACGCTGCGACGCGCAGCATCGTGATCGTCGTCGACTTCGATGAGGCCCTCACGACGAAGCGTGTCGAGTAGCAGACCTTCGCGTAGCGCGTAGTCGGAGAACATGATCGACTTCAACTCAAAGACATCGACGAGCCCCTCGAGTATCAGAGCGCCAGCGAGGATGATGTCACCGCGGTTCGTCTCCAACCCGAAGCGCTGAACGCGCTCTTCGACGGTCGCTACTGATTGCAGTTTCGCGACCACCTCGCGCACCTCGTCACCGCTGAACTCGAAACGGTTCATGCTCTTGGGTTCTGCCTCGCCGCGCAGTCGCAGGATCATCCGCGCGATTGTCTCGGCGGTGCCCGATGACGCAGCCACAACCTCGAACCCGAGTTCCGACACCTCCGGCGCCACGACGGAGAGCATCGAGCGAATGAACGACCTGCAACTGGGCACGGCGCTCGGATGCAGCGCACTGCCGGAAAAAAATCTGTCGGTCAGGCGTACCGCACCGAGCTTGAAACTGCGGGCGAACAGCACTTCGTCGTCGAGCCCGACGACGACCTCCGTTGAGCCGCCGCCGATGTCGCATACGAACATCGAGCGATCGTGGATGCCAACGGCATTCAGCACCCCGAGGTGGATGAGACGGGCCTCTTCCACTCCGGAAACCACCTCAATCTCGAGCCCGGTGGACTTGCGAACTTGTTTGAGGAAGTCGGAACGGTTCTTGGCCTCCCGCACTGCACTCGTCGCGACCGCGCGAACCTCAGCGTCGTGCGACTCTGCAATTTTCGACAGGCGAACGAGGCACTTCACGCCCCTTTCAATCGCGTCTTCGGAGAGTTGCTTCATGTCGCCGCCGCCGTGGCCGAGACGCACAACCTCTTTTTCTCGGGTGACGACTTCGAACCCCCCGGGAACTGGTTTGGCGACAACGAGGTGGAAGCTGTTCGTGCCGATGTCTAGTGCGGCTACGAGGTCACTCACTGTTTCTGACGATAGCCTCTCTCCCTCCGAGGAGTTCCGATGTCTGACGTCACCAAAGAACCACCGCGCGCCCACATTCGCATCACCTATACGGGTCCCGTATACCCGCATTGGGAGATCATCGGTGACTATGGCGATGCGGATTTGATCGACGAGTTCGCCCGCCGTGCGTACATGCGACTTCTCTACATTCCGATGAAAGACAGCCAGTTCCGTCGTAATCGCGAGCGCATCAACAAGGACGCTGAGAACGAGTACATCAGCGTCGAGTGGTTCCCGCCCGAAGTCAACAACTAGGTCGCTCACTCACTGCGACCTCCTGTCATGAACCACGGGTGAATTGTCCGTGACCACTCGCGGAACCAAGCGACCTTCGGCAGCAAGAGAGCTCGCCGGTGATTACCTTCCGAGTATCGACTCTCGCTTCATTAATCGTGAACTGAGCTGGCTTGCGTTCAATGAACGCGTCTTGTCACTGGCACAAACCGAGCGAGTGCCGCTCCTAGAGCGGTTGCGATTTCTGGCAATCAGCGCGTCAAACCTCGACGAGTTCTATCAAGTGCGTGTTGCTGCACTGCACGACCAAATCGCAGCCGAGATCACCGAAAAGAGTTCCGACGGGCTCACACCGCAGCAGCAGCTCAATCTCATCTCGTCGCGTGTTCAGCGCTTCGTGCACGAGCAAGAACGACTGCTCGGCCACGAGCTACTTCCCGCGCTAGCGCGAGAAGGGGTCCGCGTGTTGCGCTGGAACAAACTCGGCAAGCGCGCTAAGGATGCCCTCACGCTCGATTACGAGAACCGCATCTTCCCGATCCTCACACCGCTTGCCGTCGACCCGTCGCACCCATTCCCGTATATCTCGAATCTTGCGTTGAATCTGGCGCTTGTAGTGCGCGACACTGACTCCGGTGACGAGCGGTTCGCCCGAGTAAAAGTGCCACGCAATTTCCCGCGATTCGTACCGGTGCCGGACTCCACCGACTTCATCCTCCTCGAGGATCTCATTGAGGCCCATCTCGATCGGCTGTTTCCGGGGATGGAAATCGTGAGCGTCTCAAGGTTCAGGGTCACACGCAACGCCGACTTGTCGCTTGATGACGAAGATGCTGAAGACCTGCTTGCCGCGGTGGAGATGGAACTGCGTCGCCGACGATTCGGCCGAGCCGCGCGTCTCGAGGTGCAGTCGAACATTCCTGAGCACGTGCTCGGTCTCATGTGTACCGAGCTCGAGCTTGAGCCAGCCGACGTGATTTTCCATGATTCATTCATCGAGATGTCGGCCCTCAGCCAGCTGGCAAACCTTGATCGACCCAATCTGCGATTCACGCCGTGGACGCCCGTTACCGCTGGCCGCCTCGCTGCAGCCGATGAAGCTGGACGCTCGATGTTCGAGGTCATCCGGTCGCGACAGTTGCTCGTGCACCACCCGTACGAATCCTTCTCCTCGTCGACCGAGACGTTCGTCGAGCAGGCGGCGCGCGACCCGAAAGTGCTCTCAATCAAGATGACGTTGTATCGCACGTCGGGTGACAGCCAGATTGCAAGGCACCTCATACGGGCCGCGGAGGCGGGAAAGCAGGTGGCGGTCGTTCTCGAACTGAAGGCACGCTTCGACGAAGCCCGCAACGTGAGCTGGGCTCGCGAGCTCGAACTCGCCGGCGTGCACGTGAACTACGGCCTGGTTGGGCTCAAGACACATGCGAAGTGCATCCTCGTTGTACGCGAAGAATCGGGCGGCATTCGCCGATACGTACA
>JBMTYA010000022.1:0-14603 GCA_049454015.1 Ilumatobacteraceae bacterium
CCGACCGCAAGTGCCGAAGAATCGAGCACCTTCACGTCGCTCGTGGTCGGCTCAGTTGGAGTCTTTGTGCCAGCCGACACCTGAACGCGCTTCCAGGCGCGAACGCCACCTTGTTCGACGCACTCGAAGGTCTTTCCGCCGAAGGTGCGCCGGCGCCCGACCTTCTTGCACACGTCTCCGGCACGAATCGAAGGCGCTGCGGATGCAACGGAGGGAGCCGCAAGGAACGCGACGAAACCGCTGGTCAAAACCCCGAGCAACTTACGACGAGACATTTCAGCCATGGCCACAGGGTAGGCGAATAACCTGAGTCGCCGTGGAACCCTACGGTCTGATGTGCAGAAGAGAAGTGCGGTAAGAGTGAAACGAAGCGCAGGAATCATGGTTGCGGCGGTTGCCGTTGTAGCGATGTGCCAGACGACCACGGCATCGGCTCACACCAAAGCGGTTGAAGCCGCCGTGCGTGCCACCACGCCCGAGTCGGTCAGCCCGGCACGCGTGCTGGTGGTCGGAGACTCAGTGTTCCATTCGTTCCATCACATTGAGAGCGCACGGCAGAAAATGAACGCCCAGCAGTCGACGATCTTTGCCACGCAGACCTGCCAACGGCTCGTGTCGCCTGGGTGCAGCCGCACGGCACGGCTGAGCGCCCTCGACATCTTGCGCAGGCATTCGGGCCTCGTGACCGATGTTGTCGTCGTGGGCACGGGTTACAACGATCGCATCGGACCCGACTTCAAAGAAGCAGTCATGATGATCACCGACGAAGCGCGTCGCCAGGGCGTCGAGGTTCTTTGGGTGAATTATCGAGAGGTGCGCCACGTGCGCGGCAAGGCAGAAGTGATGAACGAACAACTTGTGCGATTTGACCGCAAGATTGACAACCTGCACGTCGCCGACTGGAACACGTTCAGTGCCGATGCCCAAGGCTGGTTTCGTCCTGATCGACTGCATCTCATCGGGCCAGGCGCTAACAAGCTGGCGGAGTTGCTGAACGCTTCGCTCGGGCCGATCTTGGCGATGCGAGATGCGGCGGCTGCAACAACAGCGCCGTGAGTCAACCGCGGCGTGATGCTGCGGCTGCAGGTGCCTAACGGAATTCGATAGAGGAGTACTGCCCGATTCGATCGGCACGGTGGCGCGTGTCGATGGTGCGAATCGTGCCACTGCGCACGCGCATGACCAAGCTCTGCGAAGTTGCACCGTAGGCGTCGTAGCGAACACCGCGCAACAAATCGCCGTCGGTCACGCCCGTTGCGGCAAAGAAAGCGTCATCACATTGCACGAGGTCGTCGGTGGTGAGTACGCGCGACATGTCGATGCCCGAAGCTTTGGCGAGCGCGCGGTCTTCTTCGCCACGCGCCCATAACAAACCTTGAATCTCACCACCAAGCGCCTTGATTGCCGCCGCCGAGGTGACTCCCTCCGGAGTGCCGCCGATGCCCATGAGGGCGTCGACACCGGTCTCTGGCCACGCTGCGGCGATTGCACCGAAGATGTCGCCATCGGAGATCAACTTGATTCGACACCCAGCCGAACGAATCTCTCCGACGAGGTCGTCGTGGCGCGGGCGATCAAGCACGACGATAGCCAGTTCGTTGAGCGTCTTGTGCTTTGCGCGGGCAATCGAATCGAGGTTGTGCCGCACCGACTTGGTGATGTCGATTGCGCCGCGAGCGTCTGGGCCGACGGCGATCTTGTTCATGTAGACGAACGGCCCAGGGTTGAACATCGAACCGCGCTCAGCAACCGCAATCACGCTGAGGGCATTTCCGCGGCCAAGCGACGTGAGGGTCGTGCCGTCGATTGGGTCGACTGCTACGTCGGTTACTGGCTTACTGCCGTTGCCAACGTGCTCCCCGTTGTAGAGCATTGGTGCTTGGTCTTTCTCGCCCTCTCCGATGACGACGACGCCGTCCATATTGACGGTCTCGAGCAAGTTGCGCATCGCATCCACTGCAGCGCCATCGGCGGCGTTCTTGTCGCCGCGCCCCACCCACTTTGACGCCGCAAGTGCGGCCGACTCGGTTACGCGAACGAGCTCCATCGCCAAGTTGCGGTCTGGCTTCTTGGAGAGCGGCACCGCCCCCAAAATAGCCCACGCCGAGCCGTACTAGCGTTCGCCACGTGACCGACTGGGACCCGAAAGATCCTGACGCACCGACGGTTCGCTATGACCTCGGTGACTGGTCGGTGGACGAGCGGGTCGAACTTGTGGAGATGCTCGCCGAAGCAGAAATTCGCCACGACTGGGCTGGCAATGAACTGATGGTGCCGGCAGAGTGTGAGGCCGTCGTCGACGCAATGATCGACGACGTTGAAGACGACGACCGTGACCATGACGCACCGCAAGCACTCACCGGAGACCTAGAGGAATTCGAGCTCGACGGTTGGACCCCAGCAGATCGCATGGAGTTCGCAGCCTTGCTTGTGGAGCGTGGCATCGGGCACCGATGGGAAGACGATCTACTCGTCGTCAGCACCGACGATGCCGATGCAGTTGAAGACATGCTCGATGAGTTTGACCGCTGAAGCGGTCGTCTCAGTAGCGTTCTGCGGGTGAATACCGACAATTCACAACTGCTCGCCGAAGTCGAGATCTTTCACTCCCGCACACATTCGCCGACGCGACGTCTTTCGCTCGGTCATCTCGTACTGCCCGTCGACCCGGCGCCAGGTTTGGGTGGTTTGTTGCTTGGCGGCATCGTCGCTGCCCACCTACCGGAGATTGAAGAAGACCTGGTGCCCGACATTCACCGTCTCGTGCTGCAGGTGGATCGCGGTGACCGCGTCGTGCAACCGCGACTACGCCATCGCTACCAAATCGACAGACAGGGCCTGTCCCGCAGCCGCCACCGCCTCGTGGGTGACGGAGAGCGACTGAGTTACGAGTTCGAGACCAACGGCAGCCCGTTGCAGCAAGTGCTCGGCGCCATCTATTCGCTGGAGCGTCTCGACGTTCTGGCACGACACGCGCTTACGCCCGTCATCCACAAAGCGATGCGCTGGCGTGGGCCGATTGCGGCCGAGTTTCTTGCGTACCTCGCCGGCACTGCAACCTCGTCGATCACCGCCATGACTGACCCGCGGGCGTGGGCGCTCGAGATGCTTGGCTTCCCGGCTGGCACGGTGAGTCCCTCGAAACGTGATGTTCAGCGCAAGTATCGCGAGAGCCTCCGCGATGTGCACCCCGACCACGGCGGAGACGCCAGCGAAGCCGGTCAGCGAATCGAGCAGCTCGGCGAGGCACGCCGCGTGCTGCTCGCGTCGCTCGCATAAGCCCCGTGCCTGCAGCCCCGAAGTGATTCGCGGCGTCGTTCTCTTTCCGGGGGCTGGTTCGAGTGCGAACCACGCGTCGCTTCTTGCCATCGAAGGTGCGTTGCATCCACTCCTGGTGGAGCGAGCCGACTTTCCATATCGCATCGCTGGTCGTCGTGCGCCCGATCGCGCACCAGTGCTGGTGCGAGCCGTGCGCGATGCAGTTCGAGTTGCCTGCGAGAAATGGTCATGTGCGCCGAGTGACATCGTGATTGGCGGACGCTCGATGGGTGGGCGGATGTGCTCGATGGCAGTCGCTGGTTTTGATGGGAACGAAAAAGTCACCCAGCCAGTTGATGCGGCGCTGCGAGTCGCAGGCTTGGTGTGCGTGAGCTATCCGCTGCATCCACCGACGCAGCCGACCAAGTTGCGCATTGCGCACCTATCCGGCATTGACGTGCCGACGTTGTTCGTGAGCGGTACTCGCGACGAATTCGGTTCACCTGATGAATTGCGCGAGCACCTGGCAGTCGTGCCGAATGGCCCGCGCCTTGAGTTCATTGACGGTGCACGGCACGACCTGCGGGGTAAGAACGAGGTCGTCGCACGGATCGTCGCAGCGTGGGTAGCGAGTTTGAGCAATACGGCCAACACGGCCCACCGTGCCGAATTGGGCGACACGGCACGCGAGTAGCGTCGTCAGCCGTGCGCGGGCTCGGGACGCTCATCAACACTGGCCTGGTGATTGCCGGTAGCGGTCTCGGGGTGCTCGTCGGCGACCGGATTCCCGAGCGGATGCGTACCACGCTGCTGCAAGTCATCGGTCTGGTCACCATCGCCCTCGGGGTCAGCGACGCCATCGACACTCACAACATGGTGTTCCCACTCGTCGGCATGGCTGTCGGTGCTCTCATCGGAGAGTTGCTGCGCATCGAAGATCGCATCGAAGCCTTCGGCGCGTTCTTGCAACGTCGTTTCGACCGCGGATCTCACGACTCCGAGAAATCATTCGTAAAGGGTTTCGTGACCGCTTCGGCGCTTTATTGCATCGGGCCGCTCACGGTGCTCGGCGCCATCGAAGACGCGAGCGGCGACACCCCGCAGCTCTACATCATCAAGGGCTTGCTCGATGGGTTTGTCTCCATCATGTTCGCTGCCACCTATGGCATCGGCGTGGCATTTAGTTCGATTGCAGTCTTCGTGGTGCAGGGCAGCCTCACGCTTGGGGGCACGGCCCTCGACGCTGCGCTGGATGATCGCATGCGCACCGAGTTGTTCGCAGCTGGGGGATTAGCGGTAATCGGCATCGGTCTAAACCTGTTGCAGGTCACCAAGATTCGCCTCGCCAACCTGCTGCCGGGCCTCGTCTTGACGCCGGTCTTGGTCGCGATTTTTGCCGTCTGACTGGGGCTACACCTCAGTCGGTCTGCGCCGCAGCTAGTCCCACACCTCTGGTTGGCGGTCCGCAGTTGACGAACGCCGACGCCGTCGTGTGCGCCGCGTTGGTAACGCGTCTTCTGCTGCGAAGGGTTCGAGAACGCCGCGCAGACGGGTTGCTTCGCGCACGAGATGCCGCAGACGCCTCGCCAATGAATGCAAGCTGTCGGGAAAGAGATCGATTGCCGAGGTGACTGCACTATTCGCGTACCACAGTCGCACGACTGAACCGCCCTGATTATGACAGTTGATCTCCCGCAGAAGTTCTGCACTTTCGTTGCAGTCACGCGCGATGATGGTGGACATCCTCGCCATCGGGGTCTCATCGGACTCGCGCTGGAAGAAGTCAAACGACACCGTCACACCATCAAGTCGTACGCCGATAAGACCATTTTCGGTGGTCTTGTGCTCGAACTGCTCTCGCTCGAGAATCCGCAAGACGCGTTCGTGCAGTTCGACCACTGGAACTTTGGTCATCTTCGCGATGATGTGAAACGCGTCGCTGCGTAACTCGATGTAGTGCGGTTCGCCGGAGTCGAAAGAGATGGTCCATGTGGAATCGCTGTCAACGCATTGGAAGATGACCGACAGGAAATCTGGATCGACGTTGACGACCGCAGTGCCACTGGTCTCTGCACTGGTGGTGCCGCGCATTGGGTAGAGCTTCGCTGAGGTCCAGTCGCTGTACACCTGAAATGTGTCGTTGCTGATTTCGATCGTGAAGTGATCGGGATTCGACACTTCTTCATCGTCGCCGGAGAGACCTGCCTCGAACGGTGCGTTTGCACCGGAGAAAAACGTCCACTTGAGGTTGCTGCCGCCCAGGGTGGCGTTCGCCCGCGAAGGTGACCACTTCGCGCACGGTGTTGGGGGAATCGCCACCGACGAACACTTCGCGGTCTGCTTACCCAATGAGGAGTGTGCGGTGACCACGTCGCCTTCGATGGTGTAGGTGCAGTCGCCGTTCGCTGCGTTCTGCCGCCCTGCGTTCGCCAAGATTGTAAGAGGGAGAAGATACGCCCCGGTGAATGACGCAGAGTCGCCATTGATGACCACTGACAACTCGTCGGTGGAGATAGTCCACACACGTCGCCCGTTCGCACAGTGCACGATGACACCCGGAATGGACGTACCCTCCATTCGCAACATCCAGATAACGTCGAAAATCTTGGTGAGTTCGGTCGTTTCAACGAGACCGATGTCGATGGTCTTGTTCATTGGTTATCACTTTCTTGCGCGGTGGTGGGGATGTTCGCGCGGGAATAGCCGACGGGAGTCGTACGAATCTGGTCAGTGACATCGCGCATCCAGTTGTCGGTCGCGCCAGTCGTCGTGTTCACAACCGGGACGGTGGTCGCCGTGATTGGTTGCTCACGATGCGACTCTGCGATGATCGACAACCAGTTGGTGAGTGCACGCAACTGTCGCGCATCGAGAGAGATGATGACGCGGTCGCCATCAATACGAATCATGTCGGAAGAGAAGAGTGAACCAAGACCTGCGTCAGACGCTGCAGTGAGCAACTGACGAAGTGCGCTCGCGGAGATGCGTGCGGTCGGATTGGGTAATGCCATCAGTGCCTCCAGATGCGTGAGAAGAAACGGGGACGACACCATAGATGACCGGTGTCGCGTGGAAGTGGCACCCGACGGCCGAAAGGAGAAACTTCCGCCGAGTGCCACTTTCACGCCTACGCACGGATGTCGTCACAGAGTGCCACCGTCCGATGCCGCGTGGCTTCTGGTAGCTGTAGTCGCAGTATGCCGACTACAGCCGCGTCAGTCTGAGGAATCGATGGAGTCGGATCGCCCGAGGCGGTCAAGACGCAGCAAGAAAGGCTTGTCTTCGCGGTCCTGCGACAGTCGAAACAGTGCGGCAGGCTTGCCGTACCGCTCGAACGTAGGTCGAAGTGACCCCGCCACGGGTTCGAGAATGCCAAGTTTCTGAATCTTGCGCGCGAAATTGGTGGGATCAAGCGGCTTGATGAGCCGCGGCGGTCGGGGAGGTCGCAACAAACTGCCGTGCCGAAGCACCCGCTCCATCAACTCGGCTTGACGGCCGAGGTCGCTTGTCGCCGAGCGCCCTGATGTGCCGCCACGCGACGCCAGGCCCTCACTTGAGGCCCCAGAACTGAGTCGCCGTGAAGACGCTCGATTGAGCTTGATCTCGGCGGTCCAGCCATCTCCGACGAGGTCGGGGCGCTGTCGTGACCGTGCGCCGTGTGGTTCACGCGACTCGTCATCAGACCGTTCACGGAGTGCCGAGGGTAAAAGGAGCGCCAGCTCGCTGACCGCCCGCTCAAACTCGGGGGCTGCTTTGGCGTCCATTCGTTCGAGCTTGGCCAGGTAGTCGCGCACCATGCCGGCGTGTTCGCGTCGCTCGGCCTGCTCGGCGGAGTCAAGTGACTCGTGGAAGAGCACTTCGTAGACGCGCCGTAGTTCGCCGACCGTGAACTCTTCGCGGCAGAACTTGGTGGCAAGCGGGGTAGTGACCACAAGATTGCGCAGCAGTCGGATTGCCGCCATCACGATGTCTTCGTGATCAAACTCGAGGCGGTTGGGGCGTGCCAGCACGTCGACCACCGGGCGGAACTGCACTCGGCTTACGTGCCCGACGCTGCCGTCGGGGTGGTGGTTGAGATCACGATCGTCGCCGATGACGGCGAGGTAGGCAACCGAAATGGTGCGACCGCTGCGTGGGTCGCGGTCGCGGTCTCCGAAGGCCGCCACCTGGTAGAGGTCGTCTTCTGAGAGGTCAAGCGACGTCTCTCGAGCCAGTACCCGTAACGCCGCTTGGGCCAGGGTGTCATCGGGGGTAGAACCAGTGCCGTAAGCGTCGCCGAGGAGGGTGTTGCCGACGTGCCCGCCAGGCAGCGCCCAGTGGTGCTCAGGGTCGCGGGGCACCTCCACCACGTTTCGTGGGCTGCGGGGGTTGCCTCGACGCGCGAGATGGTTGAGGTCGATCAGGGCCTCGTCGCCTCGGCGTTGCACCACCCCTATATGGAGGAGGTCATTTCTGAGACTAAAGAGCACGACATCGACGGCCACGTGGAAGTCGGCCGGACGGGGTTTTTTACCCTGCGCGGGGCGCGATCTGAGGGTGGGGGGTTGCTGGGGCATGGGGCGTCCTGTATATTGGATAATTCGGATGTTCCTACCCAACGGTAACGCACGTCAGCACACAAAGTGTGGACTCCGTGCGTATATGAGGGGTGACTTCAGGCAATTGGCAATTTGACCAATACCCTCTAACACCCCTTCGCGATGATGGCGACGTGGACACCGAAGACCAGCAAGACACCGAACACGATCAACGCAATACCAACCAACCAACGAAAGGAACCACCGCAAAAAAGACCACCACTCACCTGACCCCAGAGCAGAAGCGATTCGTCGAAGCGACGTACCGCGAACTGCGACGAATCTACAAGCGTCAGCACTCCAAGGCCAACCGCCTGGGTCTCAAGACGAACGACCTCGCCAACTACGCGATCAACAAAGTGATCGCGAACTTGGACAAGTTCATGCTGCGCACCCCATTGCACTGTGCGAATGCAGTCGCCAAGAACGCATTCAAAGACTTGGTGCGTCGTGAACTGGCACAGCGCGGTCACGGTGCGCGAGGCACGCGAACGGTGATCGGTGACGAACCCCTCAACCGTGATGATGCTTCCGCAGGCAGCGTCATCGACAATCACGGTGGCGGTCTCGACGACCCGGATTCTTGGGTCGAGCGCAATCACCGAGAGACCGTGCTTGGCGAAGTGAGCGAGCTCATCTCGCGACTTGCGTTCGATGGTTTCGTGCTCACCACGATCAACGGGCTTTCGCAAGGCGAAGCAGCAGAAGTGCTTGGCGTCTCGCGCACGCACCTGAACAAAGAAATGAAGAAAGCCACGCGACTCCTCCAGGGTCTCGGGGTGTCCTACGACCAATGGGGGGTCAACTGATGGAACACATCGACTACTTGCAGCAACTCATCACCGATATGGCCACCGACATCGACGGTGACATCTCCGTTGGGGAGAACTTCACCTTCGTGTACGAAGGTCAGAAGTTCTCTGGGCGCATCTACGAGCGCTTCAACGGCCATCTCGTCGTTGCGTTCGAAGTCGACGTCTGCACGACCCGGCTCACCCGCACCAAGCAAGACCTCATCAACCGCCTGAACGGCCAGTTGCCGTTCACGTCGTTCCGGGTCACGAAGGCTGCGGGCGGCGAGCACACGGTCACTGCGATGCACTCGCTCTCGGTGGCGACCATTGCCGCTGACCAGTTGGTGCAGTCGCTCGACAGCATCGCCTTCCAGGTGCAAGAACAACGACCAATCCTGGCGCGAGAGACGAACTCGGCCGACAAGGTCGAGAAGCTCCTGCGCGACGAAGCAAAGAAGCAGCGCGAGGTGGAAGCCGTGCAAGACAACGTCGACGAAGATTTCGACGACCTCCGTTCGTCGGATTCTGACTCATCGGCTTCGCGTCGTGCCCGCGCCCCCCGCGTGCATGAAGGCGACCGCGACACCAACGTGATCCTCTCGGATTTGCGTCGTTTGGTCGGTCTCGAGCCCGTCAAACTCGAAGTCGAGCGGCTTGTCGCTGCCCGCAAGTTCGCCAACGCCCGCGTGGCGCGCGGCTTGCCGGGTATCGAGCAGTCGCCGCACCTCGTGTTCACCGGCAACCCAGGCACCGGCAAGACCACGGTGGCACGCATGGTTGCCGAGCTCTATAAGGCGCTTGGCATCCTCAAAAAGGGCCACGTCGTCGAGGCGGATTGCTCCAAACTCGTCGCTGCGTACATCGGCCAGACGCCGATCAAGACACAGCGTTTGTGCGAGCAGGCGCGCGGCGGTGTGCTCTTCATCGACGAGGCGTACGGTCTGACCGCACACCAGCACCAGGGATACGGCCCCGAGGCAATCGAGACCCTGCTCAAGTTCATGGAAGACAACCGCGGCGACATCGTGGTGATCGTCGCCGGATACCCCGCAGAGATGCAGGGGTTCCTCGACGCCAACCCGGGTCTGCGCAGCAGGTTCGACGTGGTGATCGACTTCCCCGACTACTCAACGGAAGAACTCACGAGCATCTTTGACTTGTACCTCGAGGAAAAGCAGCTCACGCTGACCACTGAGGCACGCGAGAAGCTCGAGTTGTACGTGGAGTCACTGCCACGTCGCCGCGGTTTCGGCAACGGTCGCGAGATGCGCAATCTCTTCAACGAGGTCGTGCGTCGCCAAGCCGTATGGGCAGGTCGCAACGGTCAGTTCGATCCAATCGACTTGACAGAGATCGGCGTCGACGTGGTGCCCGAGCCCCACGAACAGCGACAGTTGGTCACCACCGGCGCGCACCCCGGCAACTATCTCTGAGTTAAGGAGGGCCTGCGGCCGTTGCAAGTCAAGCTCGGACCTATAGCGGTTACGAGTCGAGCTTGGGCCTGCGGCACGCGCGACGGGCGGCTTCGCGTTTCTCGTTCGGCATTCGTGCCGCTCGAACGCGAACCCCGTCGCGAAAGCGGGACATCTCCGCTGCATCACCCACGCGTCGTCGCGCTGCCTTCTTCGTCGTGGATTCTGACCGCGCCGTCTTGGCGTTGGCCCCTGACGAGCGAGTGGCGCGGCGTCGCGAACGGGCCATGCGGCGAGGCTACGACGGTCGTCGTGGCTGACACGACAACTACCGTTTAGGCGTGCTCATCGCCACCTGGAACGTAAACAGTCTGAAGGCACGACTACCGAGAGTGCAGGCGTGGCTGGAGGACGTTCGTCCCGACGTGTTGCTCATGCAAGAAACCAAGATGACTGACAAGGCATTTCCCGCGCTCACGTTCAGCGAGATGGGGTACGAATCAGCACATTTCGGCCAGGGCCAGTGGAACGGGGTGGCGATCTTGTCGCGAGTGGGCCTCGACGCGCCGCAGGCGAATTTTGCCGTCGGTGACCCTGACGGGGAGGCGCGCATCATCAGCGCAGACTGCAGCGGGGTGAAGGTGGTGTCGGTGTACGTGCCAAATGGTCGCGCACTCGACCACGAGCACTACCAGTACAAATTGCGTTGGCTCGACCAACTAGCCAAGCACGTCGCCGCAATTGCCAAACCTGGCGACAACCTCGTGGTCGGCGGCGACTACAACATCGCGCCAGATGACATCGACGTGTGGGACATGAAGGCACTCGAAGGCTCCACCCACGTGAGTGCCCCGGAGCGCCAGAAACTGCAGGCGCTCTACGACTGGGGTCTTCGCGACGTGCTGCGCGAGCAGCACCCTGAGAGAGGCATCTACTCCTGGTGGGACTACCGAAACGGGTCGTTCCACCGCGGCTGGGGCATGCGCATCGACTTGCTGCTCGCCACCTCGAGCGTCGCCGACGCCACGATGTGGACGGCAATCGACCGCAACGCGCGCAAAGGTGAGCAGCCCAGCGACCACGCACCGGTCTTGATGGAAGTGTCAACGTGACCACAGGCAACGCGCCAGACCGCTCCGACGGGGCTGCCTCGGACAATCACTTCGGTGGGTTCCATGTGCAGACGGGTCCACTCTCTGATGCGGACATCGCCCGAGTCGAACTCGCCGACGAAGTGCGCGCGATGATCCGCGAGATTATTTCCACCGACGCAAGCCCCGACGAGATTCGCCGGGCGCGCGACCACGTTCACGCCGGCGTGCAGGCACTGTTGGCCAAAGCCCACGGCACACCACCTGGTGTAGGCGAAGCAGCCCTCGTCGAACGCGGACGTAACTTCTTGGCGCGCAGCCCGATGATGGGTTCTATCAATCCGATTGCCGCACCACTTGTCGTCACTTCGGTGAAAGAAGGGGAGCAGGCGACGGTGGAAGCCCGTGTGACCTTCACCAATAGCTACGAAGGCGCGCCAGGTTGCGTGCACGGCGGCTTTCTGGCGAGTGCATTCGACGAGGTGCTCGGCGTGGCGCAGTCAGCCTCGGGCAACCCGGGGATGACTGCAAACTTGTCGGTGGATTACCGCTCGCCGACGCCAATCTTGCGCGAGCTCGTGTTTCGCGGTTGGTGCGAGCGCGTCGACGGACGAAAGATCTATACCCGTGGCACCGTGCACCACGGTGACACATTGTGTGCCGAGGCAACAGGGCTGTTCATTGCAATGCGCCCGGAGTTGTTTGCCAAGTTATTGGCGCTGCGCGACGCCCCGAAGTAACGGCTTGCGTCAGGCCGGTTCGTCGGTCAATACGGGGCCGTCGACAAGCATCGCCATCGGCTCGTCAACCATTGCAACGGAGCCGTCACTCGTTGCAATCGCGACGTCGGCAGGGATTCCCTTGTCGCGCAAGTTGCGATACTTCGCACTGCGTAGGCCGACCGGGGCAGCGATGGTGAAGCCGGCCAAGTGGCGTTCTTCTTCGCTCTCGCCACCCCACAAGCCGTACTCACGATTCACGCGGGCGAATTCTTTGCATGTTTCTTGCACGACGCACTTGTCGCATAGCGATCGGGCCTTGGCCTCGCGGCGGGCACGAGCTTGCGGACGCTCAGCCTTGGGGGCAAAAAAGAGATGCGTCTTGCCTTTGCAGTTGGCGAACTGCGTCCAGTCGATGTCGCCAATCGGACCGCGAATGTCGAAATCATCGGGAAGAGCGTGGGTATCGATGGTGGTCATCGGGGCCTCTGGGCGTATGTGGTGGGGGCTGAGACCAGTCACTTGCTCCCCACGCTGGGAGCAAGACCCTCGTCCGACCTTGTGGGAGGGGGCGGGTCGGACGAGGGGAGACTGTGCTCGATATTTAACACTAAATGGTCGGCTCGGCGGCTGTCAAGTGGGTGGTTGTGACCTTCGCCGCCAGGTGGCGGCTCCTCTCGGAGCGGGACCCTGAGTTCGGACGAGCTGGCCCGAAGGGCGGTCTGGCGTGCGCGGTCTGGCGTGTGCGGCGGGCTGGCGGGGCTGTGCCGGGTCGACGCGGGAGCGCCGGAGACGGTGGCCGGGCTTACAGCAGCTCGGCGGCGAGACTTGCCACCTCTGACCGCTCGCAGGCAGCCAGCGTCACGTGCCCAAACAACGACTGTCCGGCGAACGCCTGGATGAGAACGGCCAAGGCGTTGTTGCTCTCGCCCATATATGGGGCATCGATCTGGCTGGTGTCGCCGGTGAACACCACCTTGGTGCCCTCGCCGATGCGGGTGAGGATGGTCTTCAAGGTCGTCGGTTCGAGGTTTTGAGCTTCGTCCACCACGACGAATTGCCCCTGCAACGATCGCCCGCGCAAAAACGTGACCGACTCGAGCGTGAGCTGGCCACGATCTGACAAGTCTTCAATCAGGCTGCGGGCGTCGCGACTCGAGCGCTCTTGGGTGAGAGCGACGATGGCGTCGTGAATCGCCGACATCCACGGGTCGAGTTTCTCTTCCAAGCCGCCTGGCAAGAAGCCCACGTCGGCGCGACCAACCGGCACGAGCGGGCGATAGACGGCAAGTCGCTCGTATCGTCGTTGTTCGACCACTTGCTCGAGGCCAGCTGCGATTGCCATGACGGTCTTGCCAGTGCCGGCACGGCCGTCAAGCGCGATGACCGCGATATCGGGGTCGAGCAGCAACTCGAGGGCGAAGCGTTGCTCTTTGTTGCGCGGACGCAAACCCCAGGCCTCGGGCACGTTGGTGTCGAGCAGGTGCAGCGACTCATCGCGAACGCGGGCGAGGGCGGACTGCGAGCCGTTGCGCAAGATCGCGAAGTTGTTGTTGTAGAGGTGCTCGGCGCCAGCCACGCCACTTTGGGTCGTTATCCCGTGTGAATAGAGGGCGTCGACGGCGGCAGCATCTGCCTCCAGGGTGACCCACCCCATTGCCTTGTCGGCGGCGCTGCGGGCCACTGGGTGGTGCTCGCTTGCGGTCAATCCGAGGTGGGCGGCCTTGATGCGCAACGCGGCATCGTTTGACACCAGACAGGTTGGCGCAATCTTGCCCTGGCCGATTGCGGCGCCGATGATGCGGTTGTCCGGCACGGCTGGGTCGAGCCCGTGGTGCTCGAGGCGCTCCCGGTCAACGTTGTTCACTTCGATGTGCAGGGTGGCTGAGTCGGGGTCGTTGGTGAGTGGTGTTGGTTCGGCAAGCGACCCGCCTGCTTGGCGGCGCAGTTCTTCGATATTTCGAAGTGCGGTGCGCGCCGCACGACCGACGTCGTCCATGCGCGTCTTCAAACTGTCGAGTTCTTCCACCACGGTGAGCGGAATCACGACGGCGCAGCCGGGGAACGCATGCATCGACATCGGGTCAGCGATGAGCACCGACGTGTCGAGCACGATTCGTTGTGGCACGAGAGAGAGCGCCGCGGCGGATCGCTCGGTCGATTGAGCTACGTCAGCGTCAGTGTGGCGTCGAAGTGGTTGAGGCGACAACGTGACCAAGCATGGTCGCTACAGGTTCGCGAGTGGTGGATTGTTTCGTAATTTCTCGGTGAAATTTTGGGGTGATTCGAAAAATATTTTGCGGCGGGTATCCGAGCCTGAATTGATGACCGTCTTTGGCAGGTGCGAGGCTCGCGCCGCGCCATCAACGGGGCAGTGTTTTCACCCGACGAAATACATCCCCGCAAATTTCTGAGAGTTCTTGTCGCAGATGTCGTTGTTGTCAAAAAGTGTCGTTTACCTCGTATTCTTCGGGGGTTTTGGGGTATCCCTTGAAGCCGTGTTTATCTCGTCGTGCGGATGGTTTGATGTGGACAAGCGAAAAAATCCGACAAATTATCGATTTTATTCTCTGTCGCGGCACGTCTTTGCGCGAGTCGCACGCATGTCTCGATGATCGCGTGCGATGCTCGACGGCAAACGGGCGGTACTTGCATTTCGTCGCCAAATCCAGTGAGATTGATGTTCACGGAACTCCGATTCCGAGAAAGCAAGGAAATAGCAATGACAAAAGCAGACCTCCTCGCCGCAGTC
>JBMTYA010000023.1:0-14365 GCA_049454015.1 Ilumatobacteraceae bacterium
TGTCTTTGACATGATTCAGCCTTTCGCGATGCTGGTGATCTTGACGACGCTGTAACGCTGGCGGTGGCCGAAGCGGCGGCGCTGGTTGGTGCGGCGCTTGTAGGTGAACCCGTCGACCTTGACGCCGGCCTCTTCGCCCACGATGGTGCCCTTCACGCTGGCTTTGGCGAGCTCATTCGGGGTGGACAACACGGTCGCACCGTCGACGACGAGCACTGGACGAAACGAAACTTCTGAGCCGGCAGAACCCGAGAGCAATTCGACGCGCAGGGTTTGCCCGCTCTCGACCTTCTCTTGCTTGCCGCCGGTGGCGATGACTGCGTACATAACGGCTCCCTACCCTATCGGGCACCACTCGGCAGGTCGGAACCTGCTTCGACGGCCGCTTCGTCTTCGAGCAGGTCGGTGTCGACGATGACGCCTCGGCCGTGGCAGGGCTGACAGGTATCGGCAAACGCCGTCAAGAGCCCTTCCCCGATGCGTTTGCGGGTCATTTGCACCAGGCCGAGTTCGGAGATGTCGAACACTTGGGTGCGAGTCTTGTCGCGCGACAGGGCCTTGCGGAACGCCTCGACCACTTTTCGTCGGTTCTCCTTCACTTCCATGTCGATGAAGTCGATGACGATGATGCCTCCGATGTCGCGAAGGCGGAGCTGGTGAGCGATTTCTTCCGCGGCCTCGAGGTTGTTGCCGAGGACGGTTTCTTCAAGATTCGTCTTGCCGACGTTCTTGCCCGTGTTGACGTCGATCACCGTGAGCGCTTCGGTGTGCTCGATAACGAGCGAACCACCAGACGGCAGCCACACTTTACGGTCGAGCGCCTTACGCAACTGTTCGACCACACGGTGCTGCTCAAAGAGCGGGAAGCCCTGCTCGTTTTCATTCCAATATTCGATGCGATCGACGAAGTCCGGGTTGAAGTCACCGATGTAGTCGCGAACTTCTTCAAAGAGCGCGCGGTCGTCGATGACAATGCCGCGGTAGTCGCTGCTGAACTCTTCGCGAATGACGCGAACGGCGAGCGACGGTTCACGGTAAAGCAGCGTGGGTGACGACGCCTTCTCGGCTTGCTGCTTGATCTTCTCCCAGCGCTCAACCAACTGCTTCATGTCGGTGGTGAGCTCGTGCTCAGTGGCGTTCTCCGCCGCGGTGCGCACGATAAGGCCGTGCTCTTCTGGCTTGATGCGATCAAGCACACTGCGCAGTCGACGACGCTCGCCTTCGGGCAAGCGCTTGGAGATGCCGTAGGTCTTTGAATCTGGGATCAGAACGACGAATCGACCGGGCAGCGATACTTCTTGGGTAAGGCGCGCACCCTTTTCGCCGATCGGGTTCTTCGTTACTTGGCAGAGGATGAGCTGACCGCGCTTCAACACTTGCTCGATGCGCGGCTCGGGGCCCTGCTCGACGACGTCTTCTTTGTCGAACTGCACGTCACCGCGGTAGAGCACAGCGTTTTTAGGAGTCGCGATGTCAACGAAGGCAGCTTCCATGCCTGGCAGCACGTTCTGCACTTTGCCGAGATAGATGTTGCCGTGAATCTGATAGACGTCGTCAGCCGGACGGCTCACGTAGTGCTCAATGAGGCTTCGGCCCTCGAGCACGGCCACTTGGGTGAGATCGTTGCGCACATGCACGCACATGAGATAGCGACCAAGCGGACGTCCGTCGCGCTCCTTGCCGCGACGACGAGCCATCAATTCGGCGTCGATCTCCTCGGGGCTGCGCTCACTGCGACGATCGGAGCGGTCTGATTGACGGCCACGGCTGCGGTTGCGGCCACCCCTGCGGCGTCGTCGGTTGCGGGAACGGCCACCGCCGTCGCGCGAGCCGTCGCGCGAACCCTCTCTTGAGCCATCTCCTTGGCCATCTTCGCGGTCGGTGCTGCGGTCGGTGGTGCGGTCGCCGCGCTCGCCACTTCGCTCGGCACGGTCGCCACGATCGGCACGCTCACCGTTACGGTCGGCGCGGTCGGCGCGGTCGCCACGGGGCTCGCGGCGCTCGTGCTCCCGGGAGTCAGCGTCACCTTCACGAGAGTCGGGGGCACGGAACGCACGTCCTGGCGGCGGCGGGATCGAGGGCTTGCCCTCTCGTGGGGGGTCGGGCAATTCCGCGGGCGAGCGATCGCTCTGGCCGAATTCGTTCGTCATGTCAAAAACCTTTCCTGTGGCAGCGACCCGTCAGGCGTTGGTGCCATGTCGCTGTGCCGTGGCGCGGTGCGCACTTCTCCCCTTGCGCTCGCACGCTCGTGCGTATGTCGAAATCTGTTGTCGGGTTGCCCCAACTCCGTCTCTGAGCCTACCGAACGGTACGCACTGTGCCGCGCACCCCTAGCGGTCAGGCCGCTCGGCGCATTTCGACGCTCTGCACGAGCCCGATCATGATTGCCCAGGCCACGATGTGCGAACCGCCGTACGAGATGAACGGCAGCGGCAAACCCGACACTGGTGTGATGCCGATGGTCATTCCGATGTTCTGAAAGACCTGCCAAGCCAGTGTCGTGAACACCCCGGCGACGATGAACCGACCGAACGGCGAGTTGGCGTTGCGCCCGACGATCCACACGCGGAACATGATGAATGCAAAGAGGCTTATCACCACAATGCAGCCAACAAGCCCGAACTGCTCACCGATTGCCGAAAACGGAAAGTCAGTCGACTGCACCGGAATGAACCGACCGTTGGTGAGTTCGCCCTGCAGGTACCCCTTGCCGAAGTATCCGCCGGCGGCAACTGCACGCTTGGCATAACGCACCTGCAAGACCAAGTTCTGCAGGCTCGTGTCGGTGGTGTTGTTCTGGTTCCACAGCGCAGTGAAACGCTCAAGCTGGTAGTCGCGTACGAGTCCGGACCAGATCGACGCCGCGAATGTGGCGACTCCCATGATGGTGACACCGACGAAGTGGCGACGTTGGGTGCCGGCAATGATGAGCACTCCAAGAACGCCAGCAGCAAGTGTCATCGCCGACCCGAGGTCGGGCTGGAAGAAAATGAGGGCAAACGGGATTCCGGCAAGCACTAGCGCCCGTACGAACTCGTCATACGGCAGGGCTTTGGTGCCAGCCTCGGCAAACCAAGCCGCCAAGACCAGCACCATCACCGGCTTCATCACTTCGGCGGGCTGCACCGCGATGGGACCTAAGTCAAAGGAGAGCTTTGTGTCGCCGCTCGTGTAGCTCCACAGCCAGAGAATCACCAGCGAGAACGTGGTTGGAAAGTAAAACCACATCGCCTTGCCGCGCAACCAATCGTGACCGACAAACATCACCCCAAAGAGCGCAATCGCAGCGGCAATGAGGAAGATCACCTGGCGTTGTGTGAAGTAGAACGGGTCGACGCCACGCAAGACGAGCCGCGGGCTAGTAGTCGCATAAATGTTGAATACACCGATGACGGCGAGAGCGAACACCGCAACGATCATCGACCAGTCGATGTTTCGCCACGGATCGAGCACGCTCGCAGAACCTCGTGGATCGTTCGGTCGCTGACGAACGCGGAACGTGATTGCCATGTCAGTCCCTCGCGTCCAGTGCGCTGCTCACGAGACAGAGTGGGTTGCGCAGTCGAGTGGTGGCAGCAGGAAGATTCGACGCGGTATCGAGCGGGTCTGCCGGAACGAGGTCGTCCACACGCCACTGCTTGCTGAGCGCAAGGAACACGCACTTCACCACCGGTGCAGCCGCCACCGCGCCGTAGCCGGCTTTCTCTAGGTAAGCAAACGCACTGTAGGGCTGCGTTGCATCCATGCTGAAGGCGCCGAACGCTGACGAGTCGTTCCACGGCAGGTTGTTGAAACCCTGTGCGGTGCCGGTCTTGCCGGCTATCGGTACTCCCGTGTAGTTGCGGAAGAGATTCTCGCCTGTCGTCTTGTGGTAATAGTCGAAGTCGACGCCGGGCCCGGTGATCACACGACGCAGGCCACTGACGACGGGTTCGAGTACATCGGGTCTCATCGGGATGACCGATCTCTTTGATTCCTGCGAAACTCGCCTCACCACAGAAGCGTTCGGCAAATCAGCAAGACCCGACGCCTTGTTGCGGGTGCCCGGTGAAAGAACTGACCGCACCACCCGTGGTTCGAACACGGTTCCCCCATTCGCGAGCGCACCGTAGGCGTTTGCCATCTGAATCGGCGTAGCAGAGAGCAGACCTTGGCCGATCGAAAAGAGCACGTTGTCACCCACATAGAACGCGCGACCCTCATCCTCCGCAATCGCCCCGATGCTTGCTAGGTACTTCTTGTAGGCCGCATTAGGAATAGTGCCGGCGAACTCGAACGGCAAGTCGACGTTCGTTGGGGAACCGAAACCGAAACGTCGCACTTCGGTTTCGAGCACTGGCTGATAGCCGCGCTCGGTGAGAATCTGCTCGCCGATCTTGTAGAAAAACGTGTCGCTCGAAACGGCAAGAGCCTCTTCGACGTCGACGCTGCCGTAGCGACACGGCGCGCCCGTCGCACGGCAGATCGCGTTACGAAAAACGCACTTCACGCCCTGGTCGCAACGATCTTTAGGGATGCTCTCCAGTTTGTAGGTGCCGCGATCGTCGAACTCATAGGTGTCACCGCCAGGCAGCTGACCAGAGTTCAGCGCAGCAAACGCGACGAACGGCTTAAATGAGCTACCGAGGTTGTAGCGACCTGACACTGCACGATTCACCAGAATTGAACGGTCGGGGTCGTCAGTCTGCGGGAACACCTGCGCGAACTTGTCGGAATCGACGTTCGCCGTAAACCAGCGGGCGTCAAACCTCGGGTACGAAGCCATCGCGACGACTTCGCCAGTGTTGTGGTTCATCACGACGACCGAACCCGCCGGCGCCTTGTAGTAGTTCACTTCTTCATACCGAGGGTCAGGAATACCCTCCGGCAGCATCACCTTTGGCGCTTCGTTGCGTTGTCGCACCAGCAATTGCGTTTCGAGGGCTTGCTCGGCGAACTGTTGGAGACGGAAGTCAATCGAAAGCTGAATGTCGTTACCAGGTTGAGGCTCGACACGTTCAAGCACGCTCTTGATGCGCCCGACGGCATCCACTTCGTAGCGTACGAATCCTGGAACTCCGCGCAAGTCGACTTCGTAGGTGAGCTCCACCCCGTAGAGGCCGACACGCTCGTTGGGGTCGTAACCGAGCGACTTGTAGTACGCCGCAGCATCCTTCTGGATCGCGCCAAGAAAGCCGACGACGTGGCCACCCACCGCGCCAAACGGGTAGATCCGTCGCCACTCCTCTTTGATGACGACTCCGGGATAGTCCTCGATGCGCTCCATCAAGAATGCGGCTTGTTCTTCTGAGATGTCGAAAGCAAGCGGCATTTCGGTGAGTTCGTTGTAACGCTTGTCTTCGGCTCTCGTGTAGAGACGTTCGACTGGGGTGTTGAGCGGACCGGATAGTCGCTTGAACATCTCCAAGCGATCTTGTGGGTCAGCGATGACCCTGCGATCAATGGCAGCGACGAGCACTCGTTTGTTGTCTGCAACCACCCGCCCGTTTACGTCGAAGATTCGGCCTCGCTCAGGGATAAGCTTCACCACGCGCGATTGCACCGAGCGAATGACCTCTTCGGTTTCTTCTTTGGTTACTGCCTGCAGGAACCAGATTCGTGCGAGCAACAACACCAAGAGAGCAATGGCAAACATGCCGATTCGCGACCAGCGACGCTGTTGGGAGTCAGTCGCCACGGCCCACTCGTTCTTGCAGGGTCCAGCGCGAGACCGGAATCAGTGCCGACGACACGACGAGAGCGCCAGCGAACGTCACGAGCGCGGCACCGAGGATTCGCAGGTCTAGCCAGCCGCTCAAGCCGACAACTGACTTCATGACTGGCATAAGCAACTCACCGAAGCCAGCGACGACACTGATGGCGAGCACACGCAACCACCATGTGGGATCGCGGAATGGCTGTATAACGAGTGCGGCGATTGCACCGAGCGCACCAAAAACGAGTGCCGAGATACCGAGCGGAGTCGCCAAGACCGCGTCATACATGAAGCCACTGATAAGCCCGACCACTGCACCGGTCTGCACGTCGTGCGTGGTGCCGACTGCGGCGACGAAGATTGCCATGATCTGGATCGCAAAACCGAACGGGCGTATCTCACTAAAGAGCGTCGTCTGCACCGAGAGTGCAATGAGCACGACAAGCACGAGACGGAACCACCGACTGGCGACCGCACGAAGCAGGCGCTCGAACACGCGCTACTTCCCCGTCTCCGTGATTGGTTGATACAACAGCACGCGCAAGAACGAAAGGCTCGACAGGTCGGCAACGAGGTCGATCTCAAGCACCGGCCCAGAGGTGCCGAGTCGCTCCACCACTCGCGACACCACCCCGATCACGATGTCTGGTGGCGCGAGGCTTCGAGAACCTCCAGCCGACACGATCGGGGCGCCGACCTCGATGGCAGAGGCTCGAGTGCTGGCATCCAAGAATCGCACGATTGGCCGCGTCCCGGGCCCGCGGCCCTCAAGAATCCCCGTTTCACGCACCGCCAACTGGCTGGCGATGGGAACCGTGATATTCGAACCGCCGCCGGCGCCGGCCACGACTTCGGGCGGAATCGTGGTGGTTCCAGGGGTGAATCCGAGGATCGTCGTGGTCGTGGATGACGTCGACGAGGTGGAACTTGTGTCAGTGGTTTCGAGCACTGAGTCGACGGTTGGTGCATCTTCGGTCGGCAACGGCGGCAACGTCACTGGAGTGCGGCTTGACTTCGTCACCACTTTCACTGAAAGTGCGTAGTCGGGATCGGAGATCAGCATTACGAGCGCGCGGTCGGCGAAGACTTCGGTCACTTTGCCGATCAGGCCAGCCGCATTGAGCACCGGCATACCTACTTTGATTCCCGAGTTGGCTCCTTGGTTTATTTCGACGGTCTGCGAGAAGTTCGTAGGGGTATCGCCGATTACCTGGGCAGTGACGGAGTTGATGCCGGCCAGCGTCGGCAGGCCGTTGAGTGCCAGAAGTTCTTGAGACAAACGAACAGAGGCTGCGGCAGCGACGGCTGCACCTTCTTGCAACGCGACTTGTTCTTTCAGTCGATCGTTCTCATCGACGACCTCGTCGTAATTGCGGATTGCCTTCCATGCGTTGCTGACGGGGCGCGTCACCACGCGCGCCACACCCTCCACGGGCGCAAAGATCGTGTCGAATGCCCGACGGATGTTCGAGTTGGAGCCGGAGCCCGACAGGTCGAGTGTGATGAAGAAAACCGCAGCAAGCGCAAGCAAGATAATCGCTCGCGTCAGAGTCGTTCGTGTGCGTGCCACGCCCTATTCGCCTGCTGCTACTCGTCGTCCGACTGTGCTGTGAGACCCTTCATCGCATCCAAGTTTTCGAGAGTGAGGCCGCCGCCGAGAACGACAGAAAGCAGCGGGTCTGGCGCGATGACCGTGTTGATGCCGGTCTCGTGGATGATTCGCTCAGTGAGGCCCGTGAGCAGCGCCCCACCGCCCGACAGCGTGATGCCGTTGCTAATGACGTCGGCGGCGAGTTCGGGTGGAGTGCGCTCGAGCGTGCTCTTCACGACGTCGATGATGGTGGTGACTGGCGCGTCAATGGCGGCACGAATCTCGACTGTGGTCACCTCTTGAGTGCGCGGCAAACCCGTGGTGACGTCTCGGCCACCCACATCGGCGGTGAGCTCTTGTTCGAGCGGCCATGCCGAGCCAAGCTGAATCTTGACGTCTTCGGCAGTGTTGTCGCCGATGTCGAGATTGCACTCTTTCTTGAACATTGCAACGATTGAGTCGTTGATCTCGTCCCCCGCCACGCGGCACGAGCTGGCAGTGACGATGCCGCCCAGCGAAATGACGGCTACTTCCGTGGTGCCGCCACCGATGTCGACGATGAGGTTCGCGCTCGGCTCGCTGACTGGCAAGCCAGCGCCAATCGCTGCCGCCATCGGCTCTTCGATGACATACACCGGTCGGCGAGCGCCCGCAAACTCCGCGGCATCTTGCACCGCTCGCCGCTCGACGCCGGTGACCTCGGACGGCACACACACGATCATTCGCGGCTTGCTGAAGCGGCTGGTGTGCACCTGACGGATGAACTCCCGCAGCATCTGTTCGCAGAGGTCGAAGTCGGCGATGACACCGTCTTTCAGCGGACGAACGACTCGAATGTTGCGCGGGGCACGCCCCCACATGCGCTTTGCCTCATGCCCAACAGCGACGACCTGCCCAGTCGTGGTGTCGAGCGCAACCGTGCTCGGCTCATCGAGCACGATGCCTTCACCGCGAATGTAGATGAGCGTGTTGGCGGTGCCGAGGTCAATCGCAATGTCGCGAGACAGCGAGATTGGATTCGTGCCGGCCACGAGGTACGAGCCTTAGAGCCCCGGGAAGAAAATCTGAATTTCCCTCTCGGCAGATGCAGCCGAGTCGCTTCCGTGAATCAAGTTCTCGGTGAAGATGGTGCCGAGATCGCCACGGATGGTGCCAGGTGCTGCTGCACGCGGGTTGGTCGCGCCCATCATCGAGCGGACAATCTCCCATGTGTCGTCGGGGCCTTCAACCACCATTGCCACGACCGGGCCACGCGACATGAACGCAACGAGATCGGCGTAGAAACCTTTGCCCTGATGCTCTTCGTAGTGACGAGCGAGGATTGCTTGGTCGAGCGTGCGCAGCTGCATGGCTGCAATGCTGAGGCCCTTTCGCTCGAAGCGACTCACGATTTCGCCGACGAGGCGACGCTCAACCGCGTCAGGTTTTAGTAGGACGAGAGTTCTGCGGGTTCCAGATGATTGTGCCACGCAGCAAGGCTACCGCTAGGCGATAATGCTGCGGAGCACGGGTCGTGCGGCGCCGACCACGTACAGCGAACCAGCGACGAGCAGTGCGTCTTCGCCACGCATCTGGCGATACGCATTGAGCAGAGCGGCGTCGATGTCGTCGATGGCCAGCACATCTTCACAACCGATTTCTCGTGCCGCTGCCGCAACATCACTTGCACGTGTGCCACGAGGTGTTGGCGCAGTGCAGCACACCACGACGTCGAACTCATCGGCGCGCAGCGCACCGAGCAATTCACGCGGCTCTCGACTCTTCAACATTCCTACGACGAGCAGACGTCGCCCCTCTACCTGAAAGTCGTTGAAGAAGACATCGGAACATACCTCTGCACCACCCACGTTGTGGGCTCCGTCAACGATGACGAGCGGCTGATGCCCCACAACTTCAAATCGGCCTGGCATAACCACGCTTGCGTAAGCTTCGTCAATCACGCCACGGTCGATCGGATGGTCGAAGAACTCCTCGACTGCCACCAGCGCGGCGAGCGCATTGTCACCTTGGTGGCTTCCGTGGAGGGGTACAAACACTTCTTCGTATACGCCTCTCGTGGTTCGCATCGAAACCAAGCGACCACCAACTGCCAAGTCGTTGTGCGTCAATTCGAAGTGTCGGTTACGGGTGACGCGACGACTGCAATGAGCGGCAGCGAAAATCTCTTCGAGGTCAGGTCGCGTCTCCCCTTGCACGAAGACGCTCGACGGCTTCACGATGCCCACTTTCTCTCGGGCGATGTGCGCGTGCGTAGGCCCTGCAAACTCGGTGTGGTCAAGTGACACGTTCGTGAGCACAGCCACATCACTCTGCACAACGTTGGTGGCATCCCAGCGACCGAGCAGCCCGACCTCAATCACTCCGACGTCTACTGCACTGTTGGCAAACCAACGAAACGCGACCGCAGTCATGATGTCGAAGTAACTGAGACGGCCCTCAACCATCGGCTCGAGCTCCGCAATTGCGAGCACATTTTCCGCAAGCTCGTCATCTGAAACCGGCAAACCGTTGATCATCATGCGCTCGTTCACCCGCTCGAGATGCGGGCTTGTGTATGTGCCGACGCGCAGGCCGTGAGCCATCAAGAGTTTCGTCACCATCTGACTGGTGCTGCCTTTGCCGTTGGTGCCAGTGATGTGGATCGTGCGATATGCGAGGTGCGGGTCGCCCATCAGTTGCACGAGTCGTTCGATGTTGGCGGTGCTCGGCGAATCGATGCGACCTGACTTCTCGTACACCGAGTGATCATCAAGAAACGCAAAGGCGCGTTCGACGGCCGTCTCTTTCACGACGAGAACGGTAGTGGGCGCGAAGGTTCGTGGTTACGCGGAGGTGGGCGTAGCGGTGCGACTAGGAAGCCGCGCGCTTCTGCTTGGCGACTCGCGGCGAGCGAGTTACCAACTTCGGCGCCGCCTTCTGCGTAACACAGTCGGCATCGATCAACACTTTCGCCACGTCAGTACGTCCAGGCAGGTCATACATCGTTTCGAGTAGCACGTCTTCGAGAATCGCGCGCAGACCGCGGGCGCCCGTGCCGCGCGTGAGAGCCGAATCGGCGATCGCCTCAAGTGCTTCAGCGGTGAGCTCAAGTTCGACATCTTCGAACTGGAAGAACTTCTGATATTGCTTGACGAGCGCATTCTTCGGCTCGGTGAGAATTTGCACCAGAGCATCTTTCTTCAGCGCATGCACTGCACCGATCATCGGGAGTCGCCCGACGAACTCTGGAATCATGCCGAACTTGAGCAGGTCTTCAGGCAGCACTTGAGCAAACAAGTCACCTGGGTCGCGCTCTTTCTTTGACTTGACCGTCGCATGGAAGCCGACGCCCTTGTCGCCGAGACGCGACCCGATGATCTGGTCTAGCCCTGCGAACGCGCCACCGACGATGAAGAGCACGTTGGTGGTGTCAATCTGGATGAACTCCTGGTGCGGGTGCTTGCGGCCACCCTGCGGCGGCACGGATGCAACAGTGCCCTCGAGGATCTTGAGCAGCGCCTGCTGAACGCCCTCGCCCGACACGTCGCGAGTAATCGACGGATTCTCGCTCTTGCGGGCAATCTTGTCGATTTCGTCGATGTAAACGATGCCCATCTCGGCTCGCTTCACGTCGAAATCGGCGGCTTGCAGCAGCTTGAGCAGGATGTTCTCTACGTCTTCGCCGACATAACCAGCTTCGGTGAGCGCGGTGGCATCGGCAATTGCGAACGGCACGTTGAGCATGCGAGCCAGCGTTTGTGCCATGTGGGTCTTGCCACAGCCAGTTGGCCCGAGCAAGAGAATGTTGCTCTTTTGCAGCTCGACCTCGTCGCGTCGCAGCTTCTTGCCTTGTGAATACTTCAGGCGCCGGTAGTGGTTGAACACCGCGACTGCGAGCACCTTCTTGGCTGCGTCTTGCCCCACGACGAAGTCGTCAAGGAATGCGCGAATCTCGCGCGGTGTGGGCACATTGTCGAGACCGAGATTTTTTGACTCGTCGACCTCATCGTCGATGATCTCGTTGCAGAGGTCGATGCACTCGTTGCAGATGTACACCGACGGGCCGGCGATGAGTTTCTTGACCTGCTTCTGCGTCTTGGAGCAGAACGAGCACTTGACGAGTTCTGCGGTGTCACCAAACTTGGCCACGTGCCCTCCCCTCGTCGTTACTTAATTGGTCCGGTGCGATCAACCATCTGTCGAGTCGTGATGACTTCGTCGATGACGCCGTAGGCCTTGGCCTCTTCGGCTTCCATCACGAAGTCGCGGTCGGTGTCTTTGTGTACACGCTCGATGGTTTGGCCGGTGTGGCGGGCCAGAATCTGCTCGAGCAAGTCACGCATGCGGAGAATTTCTCTGGCGGCGATCTCGAGATCGGTTACTTGTCCGTAGCCCACTTGTCCGTATGGCTGATGCAGCAGGATGCGCGCGTGCGGGAGCGCAAGACGCTTGCCCTTCGTGCCGGCAGCAAGCAACACAGCAGCGGCGGACGCAGCCTGGCCGAGGCAGATGGTGGCGATGTCGTTCTTGATGAACTGCATCGTGTCGTAGATAGCAAAGAGCGCGGTGATGTCGCCACCGGGGCTGTTGATGTAGATGTTGATGTCTTTGTCTGGGTTCTCGCTCTCCAGGTGGATGAGCTGGGCGCAGATGAGGTTGGCAATGGTGTCGTCGATTGGCGTGCCGAGGAAGATGATGTTTTCTTTCAGCAGGCGGCTGTAGAGGTCGTACACGCGCTCACCGCGGCTGGTGACCTCAGTGACGTTGGGAACGTAGTAATTCGAGAAGTTCATGACTCGATCATGCATCGGGGGACTCGTCGTCCACCGTACTGGTCGACTCTTCGTCCGTGTTGGATTCGCTCGCGACGGTAGCGCCGGCACCAGTATCTGCGGTGGGATCGATGTCCACACCCCCATCGAGCAGCAGGTCTGTGGCAATTGCACGACCCTCGTTGTCGACGTACGTGACTTCGCGCACGAGCCACTCGAGGGCCTGTGACTTGCGAATCTGGGCCTTTAGGTCGCCAATGGCATCATTCTTTTCGTAAAGCGACTTGACTCGCTTGACCTTTACGTTGGCACGCACCGCGATGCGCTCGAGCTCGACGTCGACGTCCGCGTCGGACGCCACAAGATTGCGATCGCTTGCAATGGCGCGGAGTGCGAGGTCGACACGCACCGCCTTGCGCGACTGTTCACGCAGCTGCTCGATGAATTGTTCTTCGGTCTGGCCAGTGATCTGGAGGAATTGGGCGATCGCGATGCCTTGACGCTGGAAGGTCTCCACGGTGTTGCGCACACGAGAGCGAAGGTCGCCGTCGACCATTGCTTCGGGCAGGTCGATCTCCACCAACTTGGTGAGTTCGTCGGTGACGCGGTCAACCACTGAGCTGCGCGCTTGATTGAGCCGAGATGCATTCATGCGCTCGGCAATCGCGCTCTTCCAAGCAGCGACGGTGTCGAACTCTCCAAAGGTGTCGGCAACCCATTGGTCGGTGGCTTCCGGCAACTGCAGCTCCTGAACCTTCACCACTTTGACGCGGAAGTCTGCTTCGTCTTCGTTGCCGTTGGGCACGGCTTTGAATTCCTTTTCTTCGCCGGTACCCATACCGACGAGCACTTCGTCGAAACCTTTCGCAACCCAGCCACGGCCGACTTCGTACAGCCAAGCTTCGACGTTGAGACCCGGAACCGGCTCACCGTTGCGCGATGCCGACAAGTCGAGTGTCACCTGGTCGCCCGTGGCGATTGCGCGCGACGCATCAACGAGGGTGCCATGACGCTTTCGCTCGCTGTTCACTACTTCTTCGATCTCAGACTCGTTGGCGGCAATGGACGGCAGCTCGACGCGCAGACCTGCATAACCCGCGACGGTAATGACGGGTCGTACTTCCATCTCACAGTGGAAGGAGATTGGCCCTTCATCTTCTTCGGCCCCATGAACGTGGTCGACTTTCGGCGTGGCAATGATGTCGATGTCGTGCTGCTTGACGGCTTCAGCGAGGTACTTCGGTACGGCATCTTCAATGGCCTGTGCGCGAGCAGCCTTCTTACCTTCGACACCAAGGTGGGCGTCGATCACACGACGTGGTGCCTTGCCCGGACGGAAACCCGGGATGCGCACCTGGCGTGCCAGCTTGCGGTACGCGACGTCGATGTCCTGTTCAAACGACGCTGCGTCGATGGTTACTTCGACCTTTACTTTGTTGCCCTCGAGTTGTTCAACCGTGCTTTGCATGAGGGAAGAAGGCTACAAGTGACATACTGAGTGCATGCCGTTCTGGAAGCCGCACGCCCTCGCCAAGCCCCACGAAGGGCAGATTGATTTGCGCATCGGCGACACCGTCGTGAGCACCGTTGAACTACCCGATGTTCCGCTCGGCAGCGAAGGTCGTGTCATTCTCGCCAACGGCTTTCAGTGGCAGCGGTACTGGGTGCGCTTCGAAAACGGTGTCGAAGTGAGCGACCTCGACCACCGACATTTGGCCCCTGTCGGCCGCACGAAGAAGCGACTCTCGAAGGCCGCCAAGCGCGCAAAGTGAGCGATGTGAGCGACGTCCGCTCGCACTTCCCCGGCGCCCAGAGTGACTGGGCGCGCTTCGACGGCCCTGCCGGCACACAGATGGTCGACGTCTCGATTCGTGCGGCGAGCGATTGGTCGGCGAGTGGCAACAATGCGAACACGCACGGTGCCTTCGCCCAAGCGCATGCCACTGATGCGTTGCTCGAACGTGCTCGAGGCGTCGTAGCCACGCTGCTTGACGCCGACCCGCGCGGCGTGTGTTTCGGGGCGAACATGACGACGATGACCTTCGCACTCACTCGGGCGATTGCGCGAACGCTGCGCCCCGGCGATCGAATAGTCGGCACGCAACTTGACCACGATGCGAATGTTTCCCCGTGGCGAATCGCCTGCGAGGAGTCCGGGGCCGAGCACGTGCTGGCGCCATTCTCCGTGCCCGACGGACGACTCGACATGAACGCTCTTGCATCGCTGATCACCATCAACACCAAGTGGGTTGCAGTGACCGGGGCCTCGAACCTGATCGGCACGATGCCAGACCTTCGCGCAGTTGTGAGTCTTGCGCGACACGTCGG
>JBMTYA010000024.1:0-13788 GCA_049454015.1 Ilumatobacteraceae bacterium
GAACGCACCGCCGTTGACTTCCACTTGGCCCGTGCGCATGCGGCGAGCTACGGCTGTTGCCTTCTCTTTGTCGGCCAACCACACGCCGCCGGCGAGACCGTAGTCAGTGGAGTTCGCGAGTCGCACCGCATCGTCGATGTCGTTGTACGCCATGATGCTGAGCACTGGCCCGAAAATCTCTTCGCGGGCGATAGTCATGTTCTCGGTGACACCCGAGAACACAGTTGGCTTCACGTAGTAGCCCTTTGACACGCCGTCGGGCACTCCGACGCCACCAACGAGAAGTTTTGCACCTTCGTCGATGCCCTTTTGGATGTAGCCGTTCACTCGGTCACGCTGAGCTGCGGATGCAAGAGGTCCGAGCTGTGCGCCTTCGGCGAACGGGTCGCCAACCTTCATGTTCGAAGCGGCCATTGCTGCGAGCTGCTCGGCTTCGTCGAGTCGAGCCTTTGGCACCAACATGCGAGTGAGTGCCGAACATGTCTGGCCGCTGTTCAAGAATGCCTTGCCGACGCCGCCCATCACGGCCTTGGCAAAAGTCTCCTTATCGAGATCTTCGCCGATGATGTTGGCCGACTTGCCGCCCAACTCGAGAGCGACGCGCTTCACGGACTCTGCCGCAACCTGCATCACGCGCTTGCCTGCGCGACCGCTACCGGTGAACGACACCATGTCAATCAACGGATGTGCCGCCATCGCTTCGCCGACCACTGGGCCGACGCCGGTCACCATGTTGAACACGCCGGCGGGCAAGCCGATCTCATCAATGATCTCTGCGAGCATGAACGCGTCAAGTGGCGCAACTTCGCTCGGCTTCAAGACGACGGTGCAACCTGCGGCCATCGCAAATGCAACCTTCGCCGCAATCTGGTGCAACGGATAGTTCCACGGTGTGATGCATCCGACCACTCCGATTGGCTCGCGCACGACCAGCGAGTTGCCGACTTCGCGCTCGTACTGGTACTTCTCGGCGATTGCCGACGCCTGCTTAAACGAATTGATCGGCAAGCCAACCTGCACGAGCTTGCTGAGGAAGGTGGCCATTCCGGTTTCGCGCGAGATGGCGGTGGCGATCTCGTCCATACGACCAGCGAGACCGTCGCCGATGCGACTCATGTACTTGGCTCGCTCTTGCACGTCGAGACCAGCCCACGATTCGAATGCCGCGTGGGCCGCCTTGGCTGCTGCGTCAACATCTTGCGCAGTTCCGGCAGGAATCGTCGCCATGACCGACTCGTCGGTTGAGTCGAAGACCTGGATGGATTCCTTGCCGCTGGAAGCAACCCACTTGCCGTTGATGTACACCTTGTCGTAGTTCTGCATGGCTCTCATACTGCCAGCACCGTCGCTCGTTACCCTTGGTCGTGGATACCGAAACCTCCCCCGAAAGGTGCTTTCCTGAAAGTTCGTCAGATGACGGTGCTCGCCAGCCTGGTGTTTGTCGCAGCCTGCGGCACGTCAGAGGATGGGTCGCTTGATGCAGAGCAGAACTGCATTGTGGGTTCGGCCGTTACAGGTCGACCAGTGCGGGTTGTCTCAACGGTCGCTCCGATAACAAGTCTCATCGCCCAGATTGTCGGCGATGCGGGAGTCACGGTTACTGGTCTGGTGCCTGAAGGCACCAACTCACACACGTTCGAGCCACCACCTAGTGCCGCGCAGGTTCTCGAGTCTGCCGACGTGGTCTTCATGAACGGTCTTGTGCTGGAAGAGCCGACCAAGGATCTCGCCCAGGCAAACGTCGGTGATGGCACGGTGCTCTGCGAGCTCGGAACACGAATTCTCCCTCAGGAAGAGTGGGTGTTCGACTTCTCCTTCCCAGAAGAGGGTGGAAAGCCGAACCCGCATCTCTGGACAAACCCCCCAATGGCCAAGTCGTACGCCGAAATCATTCGTGACGTGCTCTCTCAGTTGGACCCATCAAACGCATCTGCATTCGAGTCGAACTATGCGGCGCTCGCATCGATTATTGACGACCTCGACGCAGCAATGAAACGCGCCACAGAAACGATTTCAAGTGATCGCCGCCTCTTACTCACATATCACGATGCGTACGCCTACTTCGCGAAGCATTACAACTGGACGGTTGTCGGCGCAATTCAACCATCGTCGTTCGATGAGCCAACACCTAAAGACGTCGCTGAACTTGTCGCGCAAGTTCGCGAGAGGGAAGTTCCGGCAGTCTTCGGCAGCGAAGTGTTTCCGTCATCCGTGCTCGAGCAAATCGGTAACGAGACTGGGGCTCGCTATATCGACGTACTTCGCGACGATGATCTTCCGGGCAAGCCCGGTGACGCCGACCATTCGTGGCAGGCATTGATGCGGTTCAACTTCGTGACGATGGTCGAAGCTCTTGGTGGAGACGCAACCAGCCTGAAGAATCTCGATATGTCTTTGCGTACGGCTGACCGTGCGGAGTATCCGCAGTGACAATGCGTCTCATCGCACAAGTACTGGCTGACAAGTAGTCGCAATATGACGACACTCATCCGTTGCGACGCCCTCAGCGTTGCGTACGAGACGAGTTTTGCCCTCGAGAACGTCACTGTGCACGTACGCCGCGGCGAGTTTGTTGGCATCGTCGGGCCCTCGGGCTCCGGTAAGACGTCGCTCTTGAGAGCAATCACCGGTGCTGTGCGTGCTGCAAGGGGGAGCATTGAGGTGTTGCGCGGCACACGCATCGGTTACGTTCCGCAGGTCGAGTCGGTCGACTGGAATTTCCCAATCACGGTTGGAGAAGTGCTTGCGATGACTCGCACCCAGCGGCGATGGCCATTGAGTACACCAGCTGAACGTGCGGAAGCTTCGGAGATGCTTGAGAGCCTCGGTCTTGGTGGCCTCGAGGGACGTCATATCCGCGAATTGAGCGGAGGTCAGCAGCAACGAGTGTTCGTTGCTCGTGCAATGTTTGGTAAACCCGACGTCTTGCTACTCGATGAGCCAACTTCGGGCGTTGACGTTCGAACGCGTCACGAGGTGCTCCACTTGCTTCACGACTTACACGACAGAGGAACCACCATCGTGCTCACCACGCATGACCTCAACGGGTTGGCGAGTCACTTGCCGCGCCTTGTGTGTCTGAATCGAGAAGTCATCGCCGATGGTCCGCCCCGCGAGACGCTGATCCCGGAAGTGCTTGAGCGAACCTACGGAGCCCCGTTGCATGTGCTCGAACACGGCGGAATGCCCATCGTGCTCGACCACGACTATGAGGCGTCTGAAATCATGCGCGACACCGCGCGTGAGATTCGAAGCGAACGGAAGCCGACGCGATGAGCGTTGGGGTCGCCGCGCTCGGCGTGGATCTTCTTGCGCCGTATGCGTTCGGATTCTTCGGCAGGGGGCTCGTCGCGGCCACCCTCGCCGGCGCCTTGTGCGGGGTGCTTGGGGTGTACGTGGTGTTGCGCGGCATGAGTTATATCGGACACGGACTCTCGCACGCCGTGTTCGGTGGTGCGGCTGCCTCCGCCGTGATGTCAGTGAACTTCTTCGTTGGTGCAGGCATCTGGGGAGTCGTCTCTGGCGTGCTCATCGGTCGCATTGCCCGGCGGCGCATTCTTGGCGCAGACGCAGCCATCGGCATCGTTACTACGGCGAGTTTTGCGGCCGGCATCGCGCTCTTGAATCGCTACGGGCAGGCGCGCAAGAGCATCGAAGCAGTGCTGTTCGGCAGCGTGCTCGGCGTGTCATGGGGTGACGTGGTCGCGATTGCTGTCGTGGGCGCGATTGTCGCGATGACGCTGGTCATCTCGTATCGCTCGTTCTTGTTTGCCACATTCGACCCACAAGTCGCTGAGGTGTCGGGTGTGCGAGTCTCGCTCATCGAGGTGACGCTCATGGTCATGCTCTCGGGAACAATCTTGGTGACCATGCGGGTCATCGGCACTCTGCTCATTTCGGCATTACTGGTGATTCCAGCAGCCACAGCGCGCATGATGACCAACTCTTTCGCAAAGATGCTGCTGATTGCGCCGGCGATTGGCGCCGCAAGTTGCTTCGTTGGAATGAATGCTTCGTATCACCTGGACACGAGTGCAGGGGCCACCATCATCCTCGTTGCGGCTGCCGCGTTCACTGCGGTGTATTTCTTCGCCGGTCGTCGTGCTCGCACGCGAGTGGCGTCGCTACATCACGTCTAAGGCTTGAGGTCCCACTCGACACCGTCCTTGGTGTCACGAACTTCTACGCCCGCTGCGAGCAGACTGTCACGCACCACGTCGGACAAGTCGAACCGCTTCTCCGCTCGAACGACTTTGCGAACTGCAAGGAGCCCTTCGACGAAAGGCGCCACCACGCTTCGCGGCTCGCGTAAACCATTTACGGCGATCTCTCCGAGCCGCGAAATCATCGAGCGCAAAATCGCCACCGCGCGATCTCGTTCGTCGCTCTGCAGTGTGTCGGCCGACCAGGCGCGAATTTCTGACTCAAGGGAGAGCACGGCCTCGATAGCCGCATCGGCATCGCTGCGCTCCAATGCCTCGTCGAACGACTTGCGCAGCAACTCGGCCGAGCCCAAGAGCGACGTTGCGACAGTTGCGCCCGACGAAGATTTCTCCGCTTTCGGACTGTTCTGGTTACTGCTCGATATTGCAGAAGTCGCTGCCGAGAGCCCCGCTCTGCCGCCTGAGAACGATGGTGAACGCAACTCGTGCAGCGTGAGCGTGTCTCCGGTTGCATACGTCTTTTGCCGCGAACCTTTGCGCAAGGTGACGGTGGAGTTTCCGACCACTTGGGCCGTCTCGTTCTCAAGGTTGATAACGAGTCCGGTGTGCTCGTCAACGCCGATCACATATTCGTCGGCATCCATGAACGACTCCAGAATCTGCAGCCGGCGCTCGCCGAGATAACAAAAACGCGTGTCGTGCGAGCCACCTTCGGCGTTGTCGTAGTGCGGAATCACCGAGGCCGGAATGCCCAACTCCTGCAAAATTGCGAGGCCGTCGTTCCAATACGGATCCATTCCGACCTTGTAAATCTCATAGACGGGCACCGTGCGTTTGCCGAGCGTGAGGGCAGCTGCCGACGCGAACGTGATGATGCCACCGCGTTCGAGCTTGCGCGTCAGCAACTCACGCACCGGTGTCTGTGACCATTGCTGCATCGAATATGTCGGCGAGCCGGGTCCGGCAAACAAATAGTGCGCATCATCGACCGCACGAAGACCTTTTTCAACAACGGCATGGCTCGGAGCAGCGCCGTCGGGGCTCGGCTTCAAGCGAGTGAGTCCGGCAACATGCAAATCAACGTTGACACTTACTTTGAAATACTCAACTGCGCGCGAGGCGAGTTCATTCGCATTCTCCTGGAATCCGTACGGGGTGTCGAGCACCACTGCGCGAACTGGAGTCGGGAGCATCGACGTCAAACGACGGTGCGTGCCGACCATCGTTGGTGCTGTCTCGCCCGACCCCATGATTGCGAGAATTCGAGGCAGCGAAGTCATGCGAAAAAACCACTCTCAATGTATGTGTGCAGCGTCTCAGCCCAACGTTGCGGAAATTGGGCGTGGAGGTCGTGATGTGCATCCTTGAACCACTCCACTCGTACGTGTGACCAGTTGCTGACGACGGCCTCATAATCGCGTCGTCGCACGATGCCACGAGCATCGCCGGCATCGGCTGGCGTGAAGAGCACCGGCCGCCGCAATCGGGGCACCAACTCGAGGGGACGGTGGTCCCACAGACCGCGCAACACCTTCATGTGTCGTTCTCGAGATAGCCATGGACGGATGGTGCCGTCTTCGAGCACTTCCATGTTCGCAAGCGTGCCCTCAATCGCCGTCTCCGGCCAGCCTGCATACGCACCTCGCATCATTCGCTCGAAGTCCGTTGCCCGCATTCCGGCGAGAGCTGGTGGCGCCAAGGTGCTCGCACACGTCTCCCAGTCGGCAAATCGGTCGGCCAATTGGATGATGCCACCGTCGACAGCGCAGACACCCGAGATGATGTCGGGGTAGCGGTCAGCAAGTTCGACGACGACGTTTCCACCCCACGACTGACCGGCAACCACTGGGCGAGCCAGTTGCATCGTTCGGATCAGTGACGACAAGTCCTCAACGACGGTTGCCATGTCATACCCGTCATCGGGTTTGTCACTCAGGCCGTGGCCGCGTTGGTCGACTGCCACGACGTGATAGCCCAAGGTGGCGAGTGACGAAGCGGCTCCGTCCCAGAGACGAGAGTTGGATGCAAGTCCGTGCACGAGCACGATGGGTGTTCGGCTCGTGGGGTGCGCCGATGACTCCTCTTGTACGTTGCTCGTGCGCCACTCTCGCACGTGGAGCGAAATGCCGCCGATATTGAAGAGTCGAGAGGTCGGCAGCATCGTCTCGTCACCATACCCGCAGATTTTCTGCAGACGAATACAGTGAAAGGCATGTCCGACGACATCCTTGACGTCGATTTGCTGGCTTTCGAGCAGGGCAACGCCAAGCAGCGAAAAGCTGTGGTCGATGGAGTGATGCGAAGTCTCGCGACTGGCTTTGTGTACACCAGTCATGACCTCTCCGAAGACATGCTCGACACGACGTATTCGATGTTGTACGAGTTCTTCAACAAGCCGATCGAAGAAAAACGCCGGTACATCGCCCCGGGTGCGAATGGTCAGACGGGTTACACGGATGTTCTCGTCGAAACCGCTGAGGTGAGCGACAAGCCCGACTGGAAAGAGATGCTCAACTGGGGCAAGCAGCTCGAAGCCGGGCACCCGATGCGACGCAAATATCCGCAGGCATACCCCGACCAGATGCTCCCAGAGGCTTCGGTGCCCGGCATCAGCAAAGTGCTCTATGCGTTCCACGACGCGATGCTCGGCTTGCAGATGCGATTCCTGCGCATCATCGCCGTTGGTCTCGGGTGCAATGAACATTTCTTCGACGCGATGGTCGACGACGGCTGCGCGCTCAACCGTGCGATTCGTTACCCGAGCATGAAGAACGTTCCGGAAGGCGGTCACGTGTGGGCGGCCGAGCACGGCGATATCAACCTCATCACTGCGCTGCCGCGCGCCACGGCCCGTGGTCTGCAGGTCAAGCACGAAGGACGCTGGATCGACGCGATTCCGCCTACAGGCCACGTGATCGTCAACTCCGGCATCATGCTCGAGCGCATCACCAATGGTGTGCTGCCAATCGGTTGGCATCGCGTCGTTGCCGACCCTGGCTATGACGGTGAGCGTTACAGCATCGTGCAGTTCTGCCACCCGAAGCCGTCCACGTTGTTGGCGCCATTGCCGACGTGTGTCACCACAGACAACCCGCTGCGTTATCCGACTGTCACCGCGGCGGATGCTCTGGATGAAGTGATCTACCGCATCAACTTGGTCGAGGGTGCTCGCCGAGTGCAGTCTTAGCCTTGATGTTGTGAACATCGGCGTACTCACCGGCGGTGGCGATTGCCCAGGTCTTAATGCAGTCATCCGCGCCATCGTGCGCAAGGCGCACGGGGTTGGTGGTCACCGTGTGCTCGGCTTCTACGACGCGTGGGACGGCGTGCTGGAGAAGCGTTATGAAGAACTCGATATCAGCAAAGTGCGCGGCATTTTGCCGAAGGGCGGCACCATCCTCGGCACACGACGCGGCAGTCCGTTCGACCACGCCGACGGCGTTGATCGCACGAAGAAGGTGTTTAAAGAACTTGGTCTCGATGCACTGATCGTCATCGGCGGCAACGGTTCGCTGACCGTCGCATCGATGCTTGCCGACGAAGGTTTACCGATTGTCGGTGTGCCAAAGACCATTGACAATGACGTAATGGGCACGGATGCGACGTTCGGATTCCAGACTGCGGTGCAGATTGCCACCGACGCAATTGATCGATTGCACACCACTGCTGAGAGTCATGACCGCGTCATGGTGGTCGAGGTCATGGGTCGCGATGCCGGATGGATTGCGCTGCACGCCGGGCTCGCCGGTGGCGCGACGGCAATCTTGGTGCCCGAAGTTCCTTTCGACATGAAGCAGGTCGCCGAAATCGTCACGCGTCGCCACGACCGCGGGCGTTACGCATCGCTCGTCGTTGTCGCCGAAGGTGCACGACCTAAGCCGGGCACGCTCGAGGTGCCCGAGCCGAAACTCGATAAGTATGGCCGCGAAATGCACGGCAGCATCAGCCAGATCATCGCGCCGGAACTCTCGCGGCTCACTGGTTTCGAATCTCGAGTGGTGCAACTCGGCCATGTGCAACGCGGTGGCACGCCGACTTCGTACGACCGAGTTCTTTCGTCGCGGTTCGGTCTTGCCGCGGTGGACGCCGTCTACGAGAAGGCGTTCGGTGAAATGGTCGTATTGAAGTGCGGGCAGATCGAGCGTGTCTCCATGCAGGTGACGCGCGACAAGACCCGCACCATCGACCTCGACTTTTTCAACGACGTCGCGGCTTCGTTCTTCGGCTGACCCACCGTCGCATCGTCGCTTTGTCGGTGAGCGCGGCTCTTGCCAGGGCGTCTACTGTCGTCGTATGACCGCCGCACCGACAGCTGCTGAACTGCTTTTGCGCGAACTTTCGTCGCGCCACTGGATTGCCAACGATTACGTCGCCGGTGGCGGCACCCGCACCCCAATCATCAACCCTGCGACGGGGGAGACCATCGCCGAGTTCGCTCACGCCACGCCGAGCGAAATCGACAAGGCAATCGAAGCATCTAACCGTGCTCAGCGCGAATGGTGGGCGATGAGTGCGCTCGACCGTGCCAATGCAATGCATCGAATCGCAGACCGAATGATGGAAATGTCTCGCACCACAGGCGAAGTGCTCACCCGCGAGATGGGCAAGCCGTTCCGTGAATCAAACTGGGAAGGCGGGGCCTCGGCGTCCTCGTTCCGCTACTACGCAGAAATTGCGCGCAACGAGCAAGGGCGCGTTGCCGGCCCGGCAATCGCTGGCCAGTTGCACATGGTGGTGAAGGAACCGCTCGGCACCATTGTGTCGATCGTTCCGTTCAACTTTCCGATTCTCTTGTTCGGCTGGCAGGCGGCTGCGGCACTCGCCGCCGGCAATGCAGTCATCGTGAAACCGAGCGAACTGACGTCGATGACGTTGCTCACGCTCATGCAGGCATTCGACCACCTGCCGGCAGGTCTTGTTCAGGTGGTGACTGGTGGGGCGGAAGTCGGCCAGATGCTCGTCGCCCACGAACACACCCACGGTGTGGCATTCACCGGCAGTGTGCCGGCCGCGCAGGCCGTCGCACGGGCGGCGTCACAACGATTTAAGCCTGCACTCATCGAGGCGTCAGGCAATGACCCGTTCATCGTGATGCCGAGTGCGCCGATGGATGCCGCGGTGCGAGGGGCGGCGTTCGCGGCGTTCCTCAATTGTGGCCAAGTGTGCACCTCCGCAGAACGCTTTTACGTGCACGAAGACGTCTACGACGAGTTCGTGGCGGGTCTTGCAGCGATGGCCAAGTCGCTACGTGTCGGTAACGGCCTCGACAAAGTCGACGTCGGACCAATGGCGTCCGTGCGCGAGCGCGATCGAGTTGAGAAGATTGTTGCTCGAGCCGTGGAGCAAGGCGCCAAGGTGGTCACCGGTGGTAAGCGACCTGCCAATTTGACCTCTGGCGCATTCTTTGAGCCAACGGTGCTCGAAGTGTCGCACGATATGGAGATCATGCATGGTGAGTGCTTCGGTCCGCTCGCGCCGGTGTGCAAAGTGCGTGACCTTGACGAAGCAATCACCCGTGCTAACGACTCGCAGCTTGGTCTTGGCGCGAATATCTACACCGAAGACTTAGCCGAAGCGTTTCGTGCGGTGAACGAAATCGAGAGCGGCATCGTTTGGGTGAATACGCCGCTCAACGACAATGACGCCATCCCATTCGGCGGTCGCAAGTTCACGGGTGCTGGACGCGAACTCGGGGCAGAGGGTCTCGAGCAGTTCCGCCGTTCAAAGATGGTGATGATCGCGCCAACCGCTCAGCCAGACCCAGAGTGGTTTCCGTACCCCGACGCCGACGCCTTCAACGCCTAGACCGCATACTTTCGCTCGCGCCTGAGTCGACGCAGTCGGCCTGTGCCGCGTCGAAATTCACCAAGAATGTGATGTTGCGCAAACTTCAGTTCACCTGAGGTTTGTGTTCATGGGCAAATCTCTGAGACGTCATCGAAGCACTCGGTGACCCTGTTTGGGCGGCAAGCAGGTGTGGAATATCAACACCAGAGGGAAACATGACTATCAACTTCGATTCCGAAGACATCGGAAGCAACAACTCATCCAATCGAACCTTCGAGGACGTTCTTTCCTCGTTTATCTCACGGCGTTCGGTGCTGGCGGGCGGTGCAGCTGCTGCTGCGTTCGTCTTTGCCGGCGCGTCAAGCGCCAAGGCTTCGTCGGTCGAGCCGACTCGACGTACCGCAAGCGGCGTAATCTCGCGCAAGCGTCCGCCGATTAACTTCACCTCGATTCCGTTGCAGAACTCGGCGATGCCCACCATCGCTCCTGAATACCAGTACAAGGTTCTCCTGCCGTGGCGCACTCGTCTCGATGGCAAGGGCGAGTTTGCCTATGGACTCACGAGCGATCAGCAAGCAGTTTCTGCGGGTCTCGGTCACGACGGGATGTGGTACTTCGGCGACGACCGCAAGGGCATGCTCGCCGTCAACTACGAGTACGGCACCACTCAGCACGCGATCGGCAAGGCAGTCCCGACCAGCCTGGAAGAAGTGCGAGTTTCGCAGCACTTGCACGGCGTCGGAGTTTTCTATGTCGAACAGGGTCCGAAGGGCTGGTCGATGAAGAAAGACAAGCGCAACAGGCGAATCCACGTGAACACCCCGGTGGAGTTCAGCGGCCCAGCGGCGAACAGTGATCTCTTGAAGAACACTGCCGGCAATGAACCGCAAGGCACATTGAATAATTGCGCCAACGGCTACACACCTTGGGGTACCTATCTCACCTGCGAGGAAAACTTCAACGGCTACTTCGGCTCAACGAGCACATCCTGGAAGCCAAGCGCCGAGGAATCGCGCTATGGCGTCACTTCGAGTGGCTTCGGCTACGAATGGCACAAGTTTGATCAACGCTTTGACCGTTCGCAGCCTGGTTATAAAAATGAGATCAACCGTTTCGGCTGGGTCGTGGAAGTCGACCCCGAAAACCCGACGGCCAAGCCCATCAAGCGCACTGCACTTGGTCGTGTGAAGCACGAGGGTGCCGAAGTGGTCGTCGGCAAGGGCAACCGCGTGGTGGTCTACATGGGCGATGACGAGCGTTTCGACTACATCTACAAGTTCGTTTCGGCGCGCGACTACAAGAAGATGGTCGCCGCTGGCAAGAGCCCGCTGGATGAAGGCACGCTGTACGCAGCACGCTTCAATGATGACGGCACGGGAGACTGGCTCGAGCTGAGCCCACGAAACCCGGCGCTTTCTTCGTGGACGATCGACAAGATTCTCGTGCACACCCGCTTGGCTGCCGACCTAGCCGGAGCCACGAAGATGGATCGCCCCGAGTGGATCTCCACTGGCGCCGATGGCTGGCAATATGGCACGTTGACCAACAACACCAACCGTGGTCGTACGGGTCAACCAGGTGTCAATGCGGCCAACCCCATTCGCCAGAACTCCAGCGGTCACATCATCCGCTGGAAGGACTCTGACGGCAACTTGGGTGGCACGTTCCAGTGGAACCTGTTCCTCATCGCCCAAGAGACCTTCGACGATGGTGGCCAGATGTTCGGTTCACCAGACGGCATCTGGGGTGACCCCGACGGTCGAATCTTCATTCAGACCGACGGCGCGCAGCCTGGCGCGATGAACGACCAGATGTTGGTTGCCGACGCGAAGACCAAAGCGATCAAGCGCATCTTCACCGGTGTGGCTGGTTGTGAGGTCACTGGTGTTGCTGTCACCCCGAACCGCAAGACGATGTTCGTCAACTTGCAGCACCCTGGTGATGGCGACCCGAAGATCAGCAACTTCCCGGCACCGTTCACCGGCGCATCCGGACCAGTGCCGCGTGACTGCACCATCGTGATCACCCGTAAAGACGGAGGAATCATCGGTAGCTGACGTCGTCACTGACGTTGGTAACGACATTCGCGCTCGACTCGCAGCGCTTCCTGCCGGGAGGCAACCAGTAGCCCCTTCGCTGGTTGTCTCTTGGCAGGGGCCGCGGGTCTATGACTCTGTCGAATGCTGCGTGCGCAGTGCGTGCTTGACGTCAGTTCGGTGGGCCGAATTGGCGATCGCCAGCGTCACCGAGCCCGGGCACGATGAATGCTCGCTCGTTGAGGTGGCTGTCGATTGAGGCTGTCACGACATGCAAGTTCATGCCCGTCGACTCGAGATGTTTGATGCCCTCGGGTGCGGCCAAAACACAGGCGACATAAATCGGGCCTTTGGCTCCGCGATCCACGAGAATCTTGCATCCGTGGGCGAGTGAGCCGCCGGTGGCAAGCATTGGGTCGAGCACCACGCATGTGCGACCGCTCAAGTCGTGCGGAAGTTTCGCAACGTATTCGGTGGGTTCGTGAGTTTCTTCATCGCGCTGCACACCGACGACTGCAATGTCGGCATCAGGCAAGAGCTCCATCGCTGCGGGCAACATGCCAAGGCCTGCGCGAAGAATGGGCACCAATACCGGACGATTTGCAAGAGCGACTCCATCGGTGGTGGCGAGCGGTGTCGTCACCTTGCGTGATCGAGTGGGAATCTGACGGGTTGCTTCTGCGACGACGACCAACGAGAGCCGACGCATCTCCGCGCGGAACATCTGATTGGAGGTGTCTTGGTCGCGAAGGTGGGTGAGTGCTTCTTGGGCGACTGGGTGATCGACGACGGTGACCTGAACTGGCATGCCCCCATACTTGCGCAGCGCAGGTCGGCGAAGCGAATGCACACGGCGCAATCAGGGCGGAGAAGCTCTTCGTGCGCCGCAACTAGCTTCGTGCGCCGCAACTAGCGTCGTCCTCGTGCGCGTCTCCACCGTGACGAATCGCGCCGAATGTGAAGCCGCCGGGGCACTGTTTGACCGGGTCTGGGGAATGGTGGGGATGGTGCCCAACGAGACCATCATCGCCACGTTGCACGCAGGCGGCCACGCGTCGCTCGCCCAGATTGACGGCGAGATCGTCGGTGCTACGTGGGGCTTTCTTGCACAACACGATGGGCGGCTCGGTTTGCACTCGCATGTCACTGGCGTCGTCTCGGAACTAGGCAACAATGGCATCGGCGTCGCCCTCAAACACCACCAATGGCAGTGGGCCAAGTCGCAGGGTCTCGACTTCGTCACGTGGACTTTTGACCCGCTCGTACGTCGCAACGCCCACTTCAATTTGGTGAAGCTTGGTGCAACTATCACCGAGTATCACGAGGATTTTTACGGCGCAATCAGTGATGGTCTGAATCGTGGAGAACGCACCGACCGAGTGTTTGTGATGTGGCCCGTCGCCGGCCTGGAAGCGCCGCCAGTCGGCTCCGTTGCAGACGTCGCCGAGTGGACCGTGCCCACACCGCCCGATATCGAGTCATTGCGCAAGACCGACGCGGCTGCCGCACAACGTTGGCGCGACCAACAGCGGGCAGACTTACGCAAAGTGTTCGGGGGATCATGGCGCATCACGGGGCTAACGAAAGATGGCAGTTATGCCGTTACAAAAGGATGAGACACGGGCATGAGTTTCGGGAACGAGACACAGGCATGAAACAGGGGCGTGACGCGATGAGTTTGAAAGTTGCACGATGATCACCGACATCCGCCTGCGTCGCGCTCACATCGACCTCGTGTCGCCGTTTCGCACGAGTTTTGGCGTCGAGACCGCACGCGACTTGTTGTACCTCGAGGTGAGAGG
>JBMTYA010000025.1:0-13601 GCA_049454015.1 Ilumatobacteraceae bacterium
TCATCGGGAGAGGACACTTCTTCAACACCACAGCCATGCGGTCAGTCTGTCACGCTGACTGCGTGTGGTGCGGCGCGAACGTTGGAGTTATGAATTCGTGCTGCGCGATATCCAGTGAGATCGCGCTTGCGTATAACGGTCGCGAACGTGCGGTGTCGGCGAAGACTCGTGTGTGACGCTCGCACCGTCGAGTGGCCAATCCGGAAGTTTTCCGTTCAGCACCCACGCTGCTTGCCGTGCTGCACCGTCGGCCACATATTCTCCGGGCGGCGGAACGACGACCGGAACGCCAAAGACGCTCGACGCGATGGTTTGCACGGCTTTGGACGCAGCGGCACCACCGACGAGGCTCACCCGCGTAATGGAGGCACCGTTGGCAATCAACGCATCAAGTGCATCGGCAAGCCCGCACAACACGCCTTCCACGACAGCACGCGCCAAGTGGGCAGGAGACGAGTTCTCAATCGTCATGCCGAGCACACCACCGGTAGCTAGCGGGAGATTCGGTGTTCGCTCGCCGGCGAGATACGGCACGACGACGAGACCGTCGGCGCCGGCAGGTGCCGAGAGAGCAAGCGAAGCAAACTCGTCGTGGCTGACGTTGAGCAGCGAGCACGCTGCATCAAGCACTCGGGCGGCATTCAACGTGCAGACGAGAGGAAGAAATGCTCCGGTGGCATCCGCAAAACCAGCCACCGAGCCTGACGTGTCGCGAGCACTCACCGCACTGCGCACGTATGCCGTGCCCGAGGTGCCAATCGACACGACTGCACTGTCGCGTGCGTCAACACCGATGGCCGCGGCTGCATTGTCGCCGGCACCCGGCCCCATGACTCGCGAACGCCATGCGACCGATTCATCTGGTCGAAGCACGCGGGGGAGCACGACGTCACGACCAAGAGCCCGCTTCAGCAAATCGCGTCGGTACGAGTTGCTGACAGAGTCGAAGTATCCGGTGCCCGATGCATCGGAACGGTCCGTCACGAGTTCGTCGAGCGAGCCCGAACCGCGCAGTCGCCACATCAGCCAGTCGTGCGGCAGGCAGACCGCCGCGATTCGCTTCGCGTGCTGCGGCTCATCTTCGGCAATCCAGCGCAGTTTTGTGACGGTGAACGACGCGACCGGTACCGAACCGGTGGCATCCACCCATGCACTCGCACCGAGTTCGTCGACTAAAGCAGAAGCGGCCGCGGCCGAGCGAGTGTCGTTCCACAACAGTGCGGGGCGAACCACGTTGCCGTCATCGTCGAGACACACTGCACCGTGCTGCTGACCGCCGATAGAAATCGCCGCGACATCGTCGATGCCGCCGGCTGCTGCGACGGCTTCATGGAATGCCCGCTCCCAGTGAGCGGGGTCTACTTCGGTGCCGTCCGGGTGTTTGGCCGAGCCGTGGCGCACCAATACGCCAGTGCTCGCGTCGCGGATGACGACCTTGCACGACTGTGTGGACGAGTCGACACCCGCCACCAGGGTCATTTCACCGGGCACCCATCAAGTGTTCGACAGCAAGCTGCTGAAGTCGCACGAACCCGTAGCCCTTGGCGCCAGCAGTATCGACGTCGAACTTCGCGATGGCGTCGTTGGTGAGTACGTCCTTCCATGTCTCACCTGGTGAGAGTGTCGGCTTCGACAGTTCGTCGACTCGCGCCGCCTGGAATGCCTCGCGCACCTCGGGATCGGCACGAAACGCGGCTGCGCGCTCACGCAGCAAGCGGTACATCCGCATGTTTGCTGCGGCCGAGAACCACACACCGTCGAAGTCTTCAGTGCGTGACGGCTTGTAGTCGAAGTGCCGGGGCCCGTCGTACGCAGGCGCGCCGCTCACGCCGCCGAACTCAAGCAGGTCAACGAGGCTGAACGCGTTAATGAGGTCGCCGTGGCCAAAGACGAGGTCTTGGTCGTACTTGATGCCGCGCTGGCCATTGAGGTCGATGTGGAAGAGCTTTCCTTGCCACATTGCTTGAGCGATGCCGGAAGTGAAGTTGAGTCCGGCCATTTGCTCATGGCCGACTTCGGGGTTTAGCCCGACGAGGTGGGAGTGTTCGAGCTTCTCGATGAAGGCGATGGCGTGACCGATGGTGGGTAGAAGAATGTCGCCGCGCGGTTCGTTGGGTTTCGGCTCGATGGCAAAGCGCAGATCGTATTTTCGCTCGATGACGAACGACGTCAGCGTGTTCATTGCTTCGGCGTAGCGATCAAGAGCGGCACGCACGTCTTTTGCATGGTCGTACTCCGCGCCTTCTCGACCACCCCACAAGACGAACGTTTTTGCGCCGAGGTCGGCTGCCAACTCGATGTTACGCAGCACCTTGCGCAGCGCGTACCGGCGTACGTCGCGGTTATTGCTCGTGAAACCGCCGTCTTTGAACACGGGGTGGGCGAACAGATTGGTGGTAATCATCGGCACGCAGATGCCGGTCGCTGAGAGACGTTGTTTGAACTTGGCGATAATCGCGTCACGCTCAGATGCGCTGCTTCCGAACGGCACCAGATCGTCGTCGTGGAAGGTGACACCCCACGCACCGATCTCTCCCAGTTTGTCCACGATGTGCAGCGGGTCGAGCGCCGGGCGAGTGGGCTCACCGAACGGGTCTCGTGCCTGCCAGCCGACGGTCCACATTCCGAACGAGAACTTGTCGACAGGTGTCTTGGTCATGGTTAGTCCTTTCTAGCGGTCTTGGCCCAAGCGGCGAAAGTTCTAGCGACGTCGGTCGTAGCCGTGCGCATTAATCATCTTGGCGTCTTGTTCGTAACTGTCGTGCGGTGCGATGCCGTGCCCCTCGACGATGCGATTGAACAGATTGAACGCGGCGCACACTGCAATGGCGTCTTTCAGCTGGTCCTGGGAAAACCCGGCGGCATGCACGGCCTGCTTATCGTCGTCGCTGATGGTGCTCGGCGCCAGGGTCAACTTCTTCACATAAGAAAGGAGTGCCGACAGGCGATGCCCAGCGGTGTCGCCGCTTGAGATCATCTGGAGATCGGCTGCGTCGGCACCGAGTGACTTTGCAAACTCGGTGTGCGAGCCGCAGCAATACTCGCAGCCGTTGAGCTTGCTCGTGTACGCCGCGATTACCTCACGATCGGAGGCGCTGAGGTGCCCTTCTTCGCGGAGAATCTCCTGCGCGAACGTCATGAGCATCAGGTACTTCTGGGGCCGCTCACGAATGACTGCACCGATACCGGCACGGCTGTTGGCAAACTCGGGGAACTGGGGTCGAGGCGCTGCCGACATACCTGTGGTCCTTTCAGGGTGTCCCGTGGTCGGGAAGTACCTCAAGTTAGTGAGTCCACTTCTAGGGCCATCATCCCTCTTTCTTTCGAGCCATCGACCCCAACCTCGGGTCGCCACCACAGGTGCACTTGTGCGGTTCTTGAGCAAGCCTGTACCGTGGCAGTGCGGTCCAATGGGGGCCGTCCACACCAATTGGGGGAAACAAAGAATGAAGAACATGAGAAAGCTTGGCGCTCTCATGGCTGCAGGAGCACTCGTGCTCGCAGCCTGTGGCGGCGATGACGAGTCGGCAACCACCGACACCGAAGCCGCCACCGAAGAGGCCGCCACCGAAGAAGCGAGCGGCTGCATCGTCGGCGTCTCCTGGAACAACTACCAGGAAGAGCGCTGGGCGAAGTGGGACGAGCCCGCAGTGAAGGCCGCAATTGAGGCCGGCGGTGGTACCTACATTTCGAACGACGCGAAGTCGTCGGCTGAGACGCAGGCCAGCAACTTGGAGAACCTCATCTCGCAGGGTGCACAGGTGCTCATCGTCCTCGCGCAGGACGGAACGGCAATCAAGCCGGCCGTCGAGAGCGCGATCGGACAGGGCGTTCCTGTCATTGCCTACGACCGTTTGATCGAGGATCCGCAGGCTCTCTACATCACGTTTGACAACAAGGGTGTCGGACGTCTCGAGGCCGAGGAAATCTTCAAGCGCGTGCCGAAGGGCCGCTACGTGATCGTGAAAGGTTCGTCGACGGACGCCAATGCGGACTTCCTCCGCGAGGGCTTCGAAGAAGTCATTGGTGCAGCTGTGACTGCCGGTGACATCGAGATCGTCTCCGAGACCTACACCGACAACTGGGACCCGGCAAACGCTCAGGCCACCATGGAGCAGGTGCTCTCGGCCGAAGGCAATGCAGTTGACGCTGTTCTCGCGCAGAACGACGGCATGGCGGGCGGCGTGATTGCCGCTCTCGCGGCCCAGGGTCTCGCGGGCAAGGTGCCTGTGTCTGGTCAGGATGCCGAGCAGGCCGCGTTGAACCGCGTTGCTCTCGGTACCCAGTCGCTCACCGTCTGGAAAGACGCGCGTGAACTCGGTAAGTCAGCTGGTGAGTCGGCGCTCGCGCTCTGCGCGAATGCCGATGCTTCGGCTGTCGCCGGCGCCTCGCCGTTCACCACGCCTGGTGGCAACTCCATCTCCTCGATCTTCCTCACCCCGAAGCCGATCACTCAGGACAACCTGAACGAAGTGATCGACGCGGGCTGGACCGATCAGGCGACGGTTTGCCAGGGTGTCACACCTGGATCGGTTGCCGTCTGCCCGTAATCGGGTAGTTACAGCACTGTCTAAAGACGTGCCCTCCACTCCTCGGGGTGGAGGGCACGTTCTTTTTTTGGCAGAATCTCCGCGGGGGCATTTCACGTGAGCACAACTTCAACTTCTCCGTCATCTGCTGACGCAGCAAAACCTGTCCGCCGCGACTGGCGCTCGCTTCTTGCGTCAACGGAGATTGATACTCGCTTTGCTGGCATGGTTGGTGCGCTCGCGGTGATCTGGCTCGGATTCCATTTTCTTTCCGATGGCGCATTCCTCACTTCCCGCAACTTGTGGAACCTTTCGGTGCAGAGCGCGTCCATCGCCATCATGGCGACGGGAATGGTGCTCATCATCGTGTCGCGCAATATCGACTTGTCGGTCGGGTCGTTGCTTGGGTTCCTTGGCTACGTCATGGCGGTCATGCAGGCGCGCTGGATACCCGAGACGTTTGGCCTCGGTTTCGACCAGCCCTACACCTGGTTGGTGACGCTCGCTGTTGGGGTGGTGCTTGGTGCAGCAATCGGGGCAGTGCAAGGCGCCGTCGTTGCTTACGGAGGGGTGCCGGCGTTCATCGTTACTCTCGGTGGATTCCTCGTTTGGCGTGGCCTCATCTTCCGAATGGGCGAGCAAGGCAAGACCATCTCGCCGCTCGACACGAACTTCCAGTTGCTCGGTGGTGGCCCTGACGGTTCGCTTGGTGCCACTCGCAGTTGGATTCTCGGGCTCATCGGCTGCTTCGGAGCCATCGCCAGCGTGTGGCTGGCTCGCCGACGTCGACGTCGTTACGACCTCGCAGTGCGCCCGTTCGCAGTTGACGTCGGCATCGCAGTGCTCTCCTGTGCAGTCATCATCGTGGGGATCTGGCTTGTTGCTATCGGTTACGAATCACCAATTACTGGCGATCCGTCGGGTGTCGCCAATCCGGTCGTCATCCTGATCCTTGTCACCATCGTGGTGACCTACATGGCGCGCCGCCGCCGTTTTGGTCGCTACGTGTATGCAATCGGCGGCAACCCCGAAGCTGCCGAACTTGGTGGCATCAACACTCGGCGCACCGTGATGATGACCTTCGTGCTCATGGGCGTGCTGTGTGCAGTCGCCGCCGCGGTGCAGACCGCGAGACTCAACGCTGCAGTGACGAACCTCGGCATCCAGAACGAACTCGACGTCATCTCTGCGGCAGTCATTGGTGGCACGTCATTCTCTGGTGGCATCGGAACCATCTCGGGTGCCGTGCTCGGCGCAGTCGTCATGCAGTCATTGCGCTCAGGCATGGTGCTTCTGCGCATCGACTCGCCGTCGCAGGACATCGTCGTTGGTGTCGTGCTCGTCACCGCAGTCGCGATCGACGCCGCTTTGAGACTGGGCCGCCGCCGCACGGCGGGAATCTCGCTCGTCATCGGGCTCGTGCTCGCCGCACTGATCATCCAAACCGGGCGCCAATAAGAAGGAGGAGGCCACGATGACCGCTACCGCAACCCGCACTCCGCTCGTTGAAATGCGCGACATCCACGTGTCATTCGGCGGCCTTCGCGCTGTCAACGGCGTCACCATCAGCCTGTACCCGGGCGAAGTGGTTGCTCTCGTCGGCGGTAACGGCGCCGGCAAGTCAACACTGATGCACACCCTTGCCGGTGCGCACCCTGCCGACTCTGGTCAAATCTTGGTGAACGGCAACCCGGTTTCCATTGAGAATCCGCGCGACGCCCGTACCCACGGCATCGAGGTCATCTACCAACGACTCGCGCTCGCTGACAACATCGACGCGTCCGGCAATGTGTTTCTCGGTCGTGAGTTGCGCACGCGAAGCGGAGCCCTCGACGACTCTGCGATGGCATCGGCAACGCGCGACGTGATGAAGCGCCTCAACCCGCGCTTCAAGAACCTCAACACTGCCGTGCGTTCATTGTCAGGCGGCCAGCGACAGTCGGTCGCCATCGCTCGCGCGGTGCACTTCAACGCCAAAATCCTGATCATGGACGAGCCCACCGCCGCACTCGGCCCCGCTGAGACAGAGCAGGTTCGCGAACTCATCGAGCAATTGAAGTCCGAAAGCATCGGCATCTTTCTCATCAGCCACGACATTCACGACGTCTTCGACCTCGCCGATCGCATCAGCGTGATGATGCAAGGTCAACTCGTCGGCACCGTCGACAAGAACAAGGTCACCAAAGACGAAGTGCTCGCGATGATCATCATGGGTCAGAAGCCGGCCGCAGCGAACTAGGCGATTACTCGTCGCGCTTTCGTTGCCGACTAGTCGCGGTTCGGCTGCCAGCGAACTGGCACCGAGCCGGATTGCACGACATAGAACGCGTCGGCCTCGACGGTCTGCCACGCACCCGGTTCGCTGCCTGGGTAGGTGACGCGAACTTCGGCAGTATTCGAACCGCCGAGTCCAAAATGAATCCATCCGGACTCGCCGCTGGCGTGACCGCCACCAACGGTGATTTCACGTGTAATGGTGCGCTGCGCAGTGCGCACTTCGACGAAGGCGCCGACTGCCTGGGTATTTGGCGATGGCTGACCAACGCGCAATGACACCCAGTGGCCGAGCGAGCCCGGAGCATCTGCGGTGCCCTTGCCAACGTTGCGATGAATTTCCACCTGCACCCGGCGATTCACGACGACGAGGTCGAGCAGCCCGTCGAAATTCAAATCAACTATTGCAGCGCCTCGCGAGCGGGAGTCGTTAGCGATGCCTACAGCATCGCCGCGCTCGACGAAGGTGCCGTCTGAGCGACCGAGCAAAAGGTTGTTCGGGTCGAACGAGGCGTAGTCGACCTGACCCTCGACGTTGCCCTTCGAGACGAACAAGTCGATGATGCCGTCGTTGTTGACGTCGTCGAACTCGGGGTGCCATGCGGTGGAAGGGAGCACGTCGCCGCCCGCGTACGGCCGAGTCGCAGTCACGCCGCGGGCGAGTGCAATGTCGCGGTAGACCGGCCCGGTTACTGCTTCTTCGAGCGTCTGCAATTTGTTGTCGGCCTGGCTGGTGAGATACACCTCTGGCTTGCCGTCACCAGTCAGGTCGAAACTTGCGATACCCATGCCCCAAATCGTGAGGTCGCGCCAACCGTCGGCTGCGGTGTATTCGCGGGGTGATTCGCCTGCACGTATCCGCCACAGTTGCTCGCGTGCGTTTCGGTCGTAGTTGCGATCGTTACTCACGCGCAGGTCGACCCCGCCGTCACGGTTCCAGTCGGAAAAGAGCAGCGACAACGTGCAGTGAGCCGACAAGTCGGTCGTCTCGTACAACGGTTTGCTCGGTCGCATGAATCGCACCGGCGCGCAGTCGAACGTGTCGGGCACGAGGTAGCTGCCGAATGCGAGTGTCGGTTGTTTTGCGCCGGGCTCCCACGTTGCGGCGAACGACACCGTCCAATCGTTGCCTGCGTCAATGCCAAGGTCGGCGGTCGCATCCTCAAAATTGCAGTCACCTGTGCCGCGCAACACGACGTTGGCACCGCGACGCAAGACGGCGAGGTCGAGAATCGAATCGTTGTCGATGTCGAGTGGGTAGGCGCCAGTCACCAGCATGAGGTCGGTCACTGGAGACGTTTTCTGTGCGAACCGCAATTCCCCGCCAGGTTCGCTCGTATTCACGTACAACGACGCTTGGTTTACGCCGCCAGCAAAGTAGAGATCGGGCATGCCGTCGCCGCTGCAGTCGAACGTAGCCACGCCACCGCCCACGAAGAACGGATACTCGCCGTCGTATACGTGGTCGACACCTGCTACCGATGCTTCGTCAATGAAGAACGGCGTGACGGGTGTGTCGTCGCCTCGGTTGGTGACGATGACCGCGCCGACGCTCGCAAGAGCAAGAGCAACGACACCGACGAAGACGAGCAGTCGTTTCATCGGCTCAGCGAGTGTGCCATGTTCGCCCTAACGCTCAGGCGTTGTCGGGCACCGGCAGTTCGGCAATCGTCAACCAGCGAGCACCAGTGGCACGGCGCATCGCCCACATCGTCTCGAATCCTGCCGTCGTGCTCGAGATGACCGTGCCAGACGAGTCGCGCACTTCCGTGATGCGGGTGCCGGTGGCAATCATGCCGAGGCTGAGACCGTCTTGGCGACCAAAGGGCACCAGCAGCGTGACGTGCACGTCGTTGATGTCGAAGGAGTCGATGACGGTTTGTCCGGTGCGTTGCGCATCGGCGAGCCGAGCCTGCATGGCTTCGAGTCGGTCGCCGTGGTTGATCGCCTCGAGCAGCGCCGAATCTTGCTCGATGACGGCCTGGGTCTCGAGCGCAAGATTCTCTGCGAGGGTGAGCACGATGGTACGCGCACCCTCGACGTCAATCTCGTGGTTCCAGTTGATGACGGCTTCGTCGACACGAATATTCGGGAACGTCGCAGGGTCGATTCGCGTCGCCAAGCGGCCAATCAGGTTTTCTGGCTCGCTCGCGAGCAGACCCTGCGCGGAGCGACCTCCGAAGGCCAGACCGGCGACGACCAGCACTGCTGCGACGGCAATGCCACCGCCGCGCTTGGTGACAACGGCGACGCTTGGGTTGGTGCTTCCGCCGCTTACCAGTGAGCGCATGAAGCTGCGCATGTTGTCGCCAGCACTTCCGGGTGCCGGCACCACGCGCTCGAGTAATGGGCGAGTTGCAGTCATGATGGTGAGACCGGCGAGCAGCGCAACCTTGGCGCCGAATTCGGTTTCTTGTGGTGCCATCAACATGACGCACACCACGCCGACGAGCGCTCCGAACGTGATGCGCCCCACGCGACCGAGTGGCACCGTTCGCGGGTCGGTGATCATGAAGTACGTGAAGATGAGGATTTCCGGCGAGGTCACGAGCGTGAGCCAGAGATCCATGCCGCAGACCGGGGCGAACGCCCAGCGCGCCGTGAAGCACTGACCCGACGCCGCGTTCACCGCGGTGCCGAGTGAGAGCACCGTCCAGAAGGAAAGCACGGTGACCATGAGTCCGAGCCGTCGTGTGACGAGTGAACCGCCGACGAGAATCACCGCGTACGCGAGCACCATCGCCGGGTTAGTGATGGGTGCCCACCAAAAGTCGAGCGGCTCCACCCGCGTGCTGCCAAGCACGATGAAGGCAATGACGAGACCGACGTTGGACGGGTTGAAGACGTGTGAGCCGCCGCGTCGCACGATGAACTTCGTGAATAACGAGAATGCGGCGATGCCCGAGAACATCCACCATTGATGGAACGACCAATGGTCGCCGACGGGTGTGCTTGGCACGCGCAAGATGAGTGCGATGCCGCTGCCGGTGAGCATCGCACTCGCTGGCCACACGAACGCCCGCTTCTCGCGGAACGTGATGATGACCTGCAAGACGAAGCAGGTGAGGATTGCCGCAAGAATCTGCGGCACGCTCACATGGAAGCCGAGTCCCACCTGGCCGAGGGTGTGCAGGGTGATGACGACGCCTGCGACGTGCAGTCGCGAATCACGCAGCCGAGGCAGGACGAGCGGATAGGAGTTCGCACCGATGCGGATTGCGCGGCCGCCTGCTAGTGCCGGGGCAGGAGCGCCCGGCGCGAAAAGTTCCCCCACAACGACTCAGGTTAGTTGGGGTATTTCGGGCTCGGCTATCCCAACTTCGTGAACGTCTACGCAGTCGTCAACATCGCGTCGGCCAGTGCGCGTAAAGTGGGAAATTCCCAATGCGGGGTGACCGGTGCTGCCGCAGGCGTCGCACCAAGTGATCCGGCAGCCGCACGTTTTGCCCCGTAACGGTTGATCCACACCGTTCGTAGTCCGACTGACTGTGCGGGAACGTGATCGTGGAAGAGGCTCTGGGCAACGTGCAGGTGTTGTTCGATGCCGACGCCCATCGTGCGCGCTTTCTCGAGTAGCACTCGGAAGTTGCGCACGTCCGGCTTGTACGAGCCGATGTCCTGTGCGGTCAAGATCGCATCGAAGGTAACGCCGAGCCGCGAATTCGACCCGGCGAAACTCGCATTATCGACGTTGGAGAGAATCACGAGCTTGCAGCGGGACTGTAGGGCGACGAGTGCTTCGTGGCTGTCGGGAAACGCCGGCCAGTTCGGCACCGAGTCGGAGAACGTCCGCGCATCGCGCTCACACTGCTCGGCACCGGTCGTCGGGTCTGGCAGGTCGAGGCTCGTAGCCATGCGGCGCCAGGTTTCGCGGAGTATCACCGGATACGTCCATGTGGGGTTGTTGTCTTGCACTTTGGTTTCGTGCGATGCAAAGAGCGAGAGAATCTCCTGCTCCGAGGGCTGCACGCCGTGCGGGGCGGCGATTCGCGTGACGGTATCCGTGATGCCGAACTCCCAGTCGATGAGTGTTCCATAGCAGTCGAAACTGAGCAGTCGTGCGTCAGCGAGCTGCATGTTGCTTCTGCCATGCAGTGAGTGCGCTTCGAACATCGTCGTGCGAGCGAGCCAGCACATTTAACGAGCACTGCATCATGAGGTTGACGGTCTCGAGGCGCGCTGGAAACCGTGCGCGCCAGTCGGTAAAGAGACCGATGCCGTACTTGCCGAGAGCGTGGGCATAGCCGAGTTCCCACGCGGTGCCGTCGTCGGTCATGATGCCGTTCAGGTTCGCGACGATCACGTCACAGCGGTCGATGGCACCTTTGTCGTTGGCGAAAATCGTGGTGATGTTGTGCTCGGTCTTCGGCGGGTTGTCGCGGTGGGGCAGGAAGGTGTCGAACCCGAGCAATCGCACCAGCGCGTCGAGATTTTCCATCTCGAACCGTTCGCCTTCGGTGAAGAGCGGGCCGGCGATGTACGCGTAAGGGAGTCGTTGCGCGGTGTTAGGCATGATCGTCGTTCTCAGTCTCTCGTACCGCAGCTAGCGCACAGTCCAAGTACATCCAGACGGTGGCCTTTCGGGGTGAACCGCGACTTCTTTGCGGCGATAGCCAGTGCAGAGTCGAGGGCTGCTTCGGTCGTGTCAGGCACGACGAAATCGTCGACATGACCGCACTTCATGCACACCAAGTGGTGGTGGTGGCCGATGAGTTCTTCGTCGAGCTCGTAGAGCAGCACGCTGTCGCTTCCCGACACCTTTCGCACCACCCCTTCGTTCTCTAAGTCGGCGAGGTTGCGATACATCGAGCTCTGGGTGAGCCGCGACTTCTTCTTTAGCATCTCGGCGACACCAACCGGTCGTGCGAAGTCGAGCAGTAACTCGACGAGCTGCCGTCGGCCCTGCGTATACACGAGCTTGCTGTCGCGAAGTCGCTCTGCAACCAGACCGTGCACGGCGTCGCGACTCTGCTTCACGAGTATGAGCGTAATTCTCACAGCAGTATGGTGAGACGGTGGCCAAGCTAAGTGGAACCTACGTACCGAGCACGAGTGCGTGGGTGCGCGAGCAGGTTGAGCTCTACGAACGAACTGAGGGTCGCGAAGGTTCCACGTTGCGCGACACGGGCATCCCCGTGGTCATCGTCACGATGCGTGGCGCGAAGTCGGGTGACGTGCGAAAAATCGCACTGATGCGCGTCGAGCACGACGGTGAGTATGCGTTGGTTGCGTCGAAGGGCGGCGCGCCGGACAACCCTGACTGGTATTACAACCTCGTCGCGCACCCTGACGAGGTCACCTTGCAAGACGGTCCCGCACCGTTCTTTGTTCGTGTGCGCCTTGTGGAGGGCGCAGACTACGACACGTGGTGGCAGCGTTCAGTGGCGGTGTTTAAGCCGTACGAAACGTATAAGGAGAAGACTCCGCGGCGAATCCCGATTTTCGTCGCGACACGCTCACTCCAATGAATCTCTTTACTCGTTGGTTGCTACTCACGTTTTCGGTCTGGCTCGCCGACGTGGTCGTCGGTGGAATCGACATCGCTGGCGGGTTCTGGAGCCATCTCTGGGTGGCGGCGCTGTTCGGGTTGGCCAATGCGATCATCGGCAATGCAATTCGACTCGTTGCGTTTCCTGCCCTCATCCTCACGCTCGGCGCGTTCACCATCGTGGTGAACGCATGGATGCTGATGCTTGTCGGCAACTTAAGTGACTCGCTCGATGTGACGGGCTTCTGGCCGGCATTCTTCGGTGGGCTTATCATCAGCGCCGTTTCGGCAGCGACGCGCGGCCGCGACTAGCCGACTCTGCGCACCAAGGTCTCGCGCTAGCCGCGGGCGTCGGCCATCTGCGCGTCCGTCGGACGCCGGAAGATGGCGATCATGGCGATGCCTGCAGCCAAGTAGATCCCTGCGTTCATGTACCACGCATTGTGCAGTTCTCTTGTCGACACGTCGAGCATCGACTCACCGCTTTGGCGGGCAGTCTCGACTCGAGCCAGGGTCGGTGCGGCGATAGCGAGCGACAACGCAGCGCCGAGTGCAGTGCCGACCTGACGGAAGGTGTTGTTGAGTGCCGAACCCATCGCGAGTTGGGCGGGCTTCAAGAACGCGGTTGCCGAACTCGACAGCGTCGAGATGCTCAGTCCGACGCCGACGCCGGTGATCAGCATCCACGGAAAATAATGCGTGAGATATTCAGGCGTGTCGGGCAGCGTGAGCGAGAGCCCGAGCGTGCCGCTGGTGAGCAGTAGCGAGCCTGCAAGCAGAACGCGCGAATGCCCGAACTTGTCGGCGTACCTGCCCGCGAACGGCGCAACGAAAGCAGCGCTCGCTGGTCCGGGCATTGTCGCTAATCCCGAGAGAGCGACGCTGTAGCCCCAGACGGCCTGCAACCAGAACGTATTGAGCAGCCACATGCCGATGAAACCCATGCTGAAGAGCACGCCAGCAACGTTTGCGGCGACTACGAACGGAAGTCGGAACAGTTTCAAGTCGAGAATCGGGTTCTCCGCGCGATGGCACCGCAGCGCAAAGAGCAAGCAGAGTGCCACGCCGACGACAATTGACCCGATGGTCGAGCGATTAACCCAGCCCCAGACTTCACTCTGCGAGATGCCGAGCACGACGAGTGCAACGCCGGAGAATCCGAGCGCTGCGCTGAGGTAATCAACTTTGCGCTGCGCATTCGGGTCGCGACTTTCTTTCAGAAGTTTCTGGCCGACGACCACTGTGATGAGCGTGAAAGGAATGTTGAGGAAAAAGAGCGACCGCCAACCGAGGGTGTCGACCAGGATTCC
>JBMTYA010000026.1:0-13074 GCA_049454015.1 Ilumatobacteraceae bacterium
TAAAGACGATGCGTTCGCCCTTGCGGCCTGACACTTTGGCCCAGTCGTCGGGGTTAGTGGTGTTGGGCAGGTCTTCGTGCTCGCGGAATTCTTGACGGATGGACGAGATGAGGTCTTCGAGTGCCACACCGCGTTCGCCACCGGCGAGCAGGCGTTTTATGGCGAGTTTCTTCGCGCGGCGCACGATGTTTTCGATCATTGCACCCGACGAGAAATCACGGAAGTAAAGAATCTCGCGCTCGCCGTTCTGGTACGTGACCTCAAGGAAGCGGTTGTCGTCGGTGGTCGCGTACATCTGCTCCACAGTCGCATCGATCATCTTGCCGATGGCGTGCTTCAAGTCGCCATGGCGAGCGACGTCGGTCGCAGAAATCGGCACTTCGCTCGTCAGGTAGCGGGCAAAAATCTGCTTGGCAGCTTCTGCATCGGGGCGCTCGATGCGGATCTTCACGTCGAGTCGGCCAGGTCGCAGGATCGCCGGGTCGATTAGGTCTTCGCGGTTGGTGGCGCCAATCACGATTACATTGCGCAAGCCTTCGACGCCGTCGATCTCCGCCAGGAGCTGCGGCACGATGGTCGACTCCATGTCGGAGGAGATCCCCGTGCCGCGCGTGCGGAACATCGAATCCATCTCGTCGAAGAACACAATGACTGGCCAGCCCTCTTCGCTCTTTTCTCTTGCGCGCTGGAAGACCATGCGGATTTGCCGCTCGGTCTCGCCGACGTACTTGTTGAGTAGTTCGGGGCCCTTGATATTGATGAAGTAGCTGCGCCCTTTGTCGGCGCCGGTGCGCGCTGCAACCTTTTTAGCGAGCGAGTTGGCGACGGCTTTGGCGATGAGCGTCTTGCCGCAACCCGGAGGACCGTAAAGGAGGATGCCCTTCGGTGCGGGCAACTGGTGCTCGGCGAACAAGTCGCCGTGAAGGAACGGAAGTTCGACCGCGTCAGCGATGGCTTCGATCTGCTGGTCGAGACCGCCGATGTCGTCATAGGAGATGTCGGGCACTTCTTCGAGCAGCAGGTGCTCCACTTCAGGTTGGGCGAGCCGCTCAAGGAGGAGCCCGCTTCGGGTGTCGAGTCGCAGGAGGTCGCCCGAGCGCAGGTGCATGCCGCGCAGTGCGTCGGCGAGCTCGCAGACCCGGTCGTCTTCGCCACGACCTGTGACGATTGCCCGCACCCCGTCTTCGAGCACTTCCTTAAGCGAAACCACCTCGCCGGTTGCCTCAGCACCACGGGCCATCACCACGTTGAGGCTCTCGTTCAGCACTACCTCGCTGCCCCGCTCGAGGGTGTGCACGTCGATATCGGGGTGCAGCGACACGCGCATCTTGCGCGAGTTGGTAAGCACGTCGACCGTGCCATCGTCGTTGGTACCCAGCACGATGCCGTATGCCGAGGGTGGCTGCGTAAGTTTTTCAACTTCTTCGCGCAACGAGGCGACGTGATCGCGGGCTTCGCGAAGTGCGTACTCGAGTTTTTCGTTGCGGGCCTTAGCCGTCGCGAGCTGACCCTTGGTTTCAAGCAGGCGTTCCTCAAGTGCACGAAGTCGTGCAGAGGTGTCGTCGGCCATGCCCTGAACCTAGTGGCGTCCCGTGTATCGTGAAACCCCATGAAGGTATGGATTGACCAAGACCTCTGCACCGGTGACGGGCTCTGCGAGGAAATCGCCCCCGAAGTGTTCACACTCCTTGACGACGGTCTGGCCTACGTGAAAGAAGGCGACAAAGTGTTCGCAACCGCCAAGGGCAACCCGCAGGGTGCCGAGGGCGTCGCCAACTTCGACGACAAACATCTTGATGCGGTCATCGAATCTGCCGAGGAATGCCCCGGCGAATGCATCTTCATCGAGCCGTAAAGCTCTTTCGTGTCGAGCATTAGCGCTCGCCTATTGACTTCGCGCCAAATGCGACGCCGATACTTCTAACTCGCTGTCAGAAGTCGCGCTGTCGTCAAAAACGCCGTGTGCGCCACCATGCGGTGGTCTGGGCGCACGGCCTCACCTTCGATGTGCCACGTGCGGTGCAACACCTCGAGTGTGCGCATCGCAACCCACTCGCCGCGGTTCCTTTCGAGCGCTTCGCGCACCTTCACGGCCTGCGTAATGCTCGGGGTGTACGCCACCACTACGCCTCCGGCGTGCATGACCGACGACAAGTGCGGCACCACTTGCCACGGCTCGGGTAGGTCGAGTACCGCACGGTCGAAGCGGCCTTGCGCCGAGAGTTCGATGCCGGCGTAGGAGTCGCGAATGTGCACCTCGAACCGGCTGAGGGCATCGTCGCCGAGGAACGATGCGACGTTTTTCTTGGCACGCGACGCGAAGTCTTCGCGCAGTTCGTATCCCACAATTCGTGCGCCGGCGCGCAGCATCGTCATCGACATGGCACCCGAGCCGATGCCTGACTCGAAGACCAACTGCCCCGGGCCGATGTCAGCAAGCATCGCGATTGGCGCCAGATCCTTCGGGTAGATCACCTGCGCACCGCGCGGCATCTCGAGAACAAAATCTTCGAGTGTCGGGCGCATCACGACGTATTTTGCGCCCTTGGTCGACTCGACCGTCACTCCTTCTGGCAAACCGATCACGTTGGCATGCGGCACGAAACCGGCGTGACTGTGGAACTCCCCTTTTTCTTCCAGCGTCACGAGGTAACGACGCTCCTTGTGGTCGATGAAGAGCACGCGGTCGCCGGCGTTGAAAGGCTGAGACACGTCAGAGACCTCGTCGCGATGGTTTGTCGCTCACCGTGATGGTGGAACCCGACTTGAGGCGCAACGACGTGCGTTCGATGCGCTCTTGTCGACGTCGCCACCAGCGCCATACAACGAGCGTCACGCCGATGATTGGATATCGCTTGGCGACGCGACCGACGGCGGCAGCACCGACGAAACGCCCGGTCACTCGACCGGCGACGCGAGACGACCGCGCGATGCCCCCCATTTGTGTCAGCGACGTATCTCGATCACGCCTCGACGGCGGCGGCCACCGCGGCGGCCGAGTAGATACGCAACGAGTAATCCTGCGGCGACACCAGCGACGGCGAGCACCGTGATGGACGACTTCTTCGTCTCGGTGATCTCCGTGACGTCGTCTTGCAGGGCTTTGAAGCGCTTCTCGAGGTCGTCTTTGGTGATCTTGCGGCGATCGTTCATCGGCTGCCCTTGTTGAGTTCGAACACGCTCACCCGCGACCATACGACCGCCGAAGTGGCGATGCCAACCACGAGCGTGACGATGTACGGCAAGAACGAAAGGCCGTCAGCCTGTTCGGGCCACCAGGTGTGCAAGATGAGGTCTTGTGAGAGGCGCAGCACGGCGAGCAGAAGAATGACGATGCCCACCGACATGAAGAACCCCGCGACGAGCCCGAAGCCGAGCCAGCGACCAGCGCCCTTCAGCGGCTCAACGGTCTCTTGCTTCGCGTAGTCGCGAATCAATTCATAGGTCTCGACGGGGTCGAATTGCACACCTTCTGTCTATCGGCGCACGCTTCAGCGCGGGAGGAGTTGAGTCTCTTGCGGGCTCTCGCGGTACGTTGCCAGGCTCTGCACGAGACCATTCCACAGCGGTCGGTACGCCGATTGGTTCGCGACGCCAGTGTCGTTCAAGATCAGCGCGAACGAAATCGCTCCGTCTCGCGTCGGAAAGAAACCGCTCAGCGACTTCACGTTGCGCAAGGTGCCGGTCTTGGCGCGCACGCGACCACTCGCCGGCCCAGTGGTGAACACGTCGCGCAAGGTGCCTGTGGTGCCAGCGAGTGCCAAGCCCTGGCCAATCACGCTGTCGAAACCATATGAGTCGAGCAGTGACGTGAGTGTTGCACACGTGACACGGTTCGTCGTATCGAGACCCGAGCCGTCAGCGAGGGTGCTGCCGGCGACGTCGACTCCCCTTGCGCGCATTGCGTCAGCCACGACGCGCAATCCCGCGACACGAGTCGGGCTGCTTGCACCGACGAGACCGAGTTCTTTCAGCAGCATCTCTGACGCGTTGTTGTCGCTATTGGTAAGCACGTCGACAAGAATCGACGACAGCGGTGCCGACGCGAGGCGCGCGAGCTCGGGCGTATCTGGCGGTGCAACTCCATTACGCGGGGCTCCGACCACTTGTACGCCACGCTCTCGCAACATCTGCGTGAACGTGGTTGCTGCCGCCACAGCCGGATCGCTCGGTTTGAGCGGCTGGCCAAGCACGATGCCGTCGTTCACCATCAGCGCAGACAGTGGGCCTGCTTCGATGGCGCGTATGCCGTCGCCCCAGGTCGGAACGAAACGCTCGGTGTCGTAACGCGACTCGTCGCCGACTACGGAGCCAGAGACGATGGTGACGCCGCTTGTGGCAATCTCGTCGGCCAACGCATCAAGGAATGTTGGTGAGATGGTTGGGTTGGTCTGCGTCGCCGGATACGCGCGCGTCGAGAGCAGCGGATCTCCCCCGCCGACGAGCCACAGGTTGCCGACGATGGTTGCGCCGTCACGGGTGCCGCGCAACTGCGTCTCGAAACGATGACCAGCGCCGAGAACATCGAGTGACGCAGCGGCCGTAAGCAACTTCATGTTGCTTGCCGGAATGAACGGTGTAGTCGGGTTGACGCTCGCGACTGCACGCGAGTCGGCGACAGCCACGAGGCACGCACCTGCGGGCAAACTGGCCGAGAAGTCAGCGAGGCTCGCGCGCAAGTTGGTGACGCGACCCTCGATCGCGGCCGTGCGGGCGATCCTGCGCACGGAGAAAATTGGGTCTACAGGCGGGGCGTCGGTGCTCATTGCGACGGTGAGTGGGCGCGCCTCGCCAGCGGCGGTGTTCGTCACCTGCCATGCCGAAAAGAGAGGTACAAAGAGCACGGTGGCCGCGACGATGACGCTCGCAGCAGCACGCTGCGGCTCGGTCTCAACGACGTGACGGTCGAATCGTGCGACACGTTGCCTGAGCGTCAACCACAGTCGCGAGAGTTCGTTACGCATGACCGAGCCCACGGTGACGGGCGTATTCGTATGCATGGGCAAGAGAGCGCACTGCTCGCGGGCCGCTGGCAAAACACATCCCGCCGAGTCGTTGCACCGTTGTTGGCCCGGAGTTGTTCGGATCGGCAACCGCGAGCTCGGTGGCAACCAATATCGGCTTGCCAGTATCGCGCGACAGTTCGTGTGCGGCAGTGGCAAATCGTTCGTCTTGGCGCTCGTGGTAGTCGACGATGCGCGCCAAGCCGTGGTCTGGGTGGAACCCGCCTTCGCGCATCAAGCGCGCCTGGTTCGCCTGGATGCCGATGCCGAGGTAGACCACCGCGTCGACTTCCGATGATCGCGCGAGCACCTCTAGTACAGCCGGGATGGTGTCGCGCGTTTCTCCACCGGCACAGTCGACGGGATTGTTACGCGACCAGCGGGCCGGCAACAATGAGTCGAGCCGCGCCATCACGTCGGCGGGCAACGCGGCCAACTGCAGCACGCCGTCGCGACTCAACGCATCGGCAGTAACGACTCCCCAACCGCCTGCTGTGGTGAGGATTGCGACTCTGTTTCCGCGCGGCAGCGGAGAAGTCGACAAGAGAGCTGCCGCATCGAATGCCTCGTCGACCGTGTCGGCGCGAACCACGCCAAGTTGTCGGCAGAGCCCGTCAAACACCTTGATGTCAGATGCCATTGCCCCGGTGTGGCTCGCTGCGGCGCGAGCACCCTCGGCTGACGCACCGCCTTTCAGCATCACCACTGGTTTGCGTGAAGTCGCTCGCGCGAGTGCCTCACGCAGCCGATGACCGTCGGTGACGCCTTCGACGTACGACAAGATCACACGCGTTGCGTCGTCGCGCGACATCCACTCCACGAAGTCGGCAACGTCGACTGCCGCTGCATTGCCGGCGGAAACCGCGCGGGCGATGCCGACTCCCGTCGAGCGCGCGAGATTCATAAAACTGCTGACGAAGTTGCCGCTTTGGCTGGCAATGGAGATCGACCCGCTTGGCGGATACGGCGCGACGATCTGTGCGCATAGAGCACTCGGAGTGCTCACCACGCCTTGCCCATTGGGGCCGGCGAGCAAGATTCCGTGCCGTGCTGCAGTGGCGACGAGGTTGCGCTCGGCAGCTTTGCCTGCTTCGTCTGCTTCGCCGTACCCGGCGGAAGTCACGAACGCGGCTTTGATGCCGCGCTCTGCGCACTGTTTGATGAGTGATTCATTCGCTGCTGCGGGAGTACAGAAGAACGCGAGGTCGTACTCGCCCTTTGGTAGTTCGTCGAGCGACTCGACCGTCTGGATGCCGAGCACGTTCTCACGCGACAGATTGGTCGCCGCAACCTTGCCCTTGTACCCGCTGGCGAGCAGGTTGTGCAGCGAGACGAAGCCGAACTTGCCGGGATGCGTCGACGCACCGAGCACGACCACGCCGCGCGGATCAAACAACGCACGAAACGCATCGTCGCCGTGGCGCGGAATCTCAACGTCTGGCGAGGCGCTAGCAACTTCCTGGGAGAGCTCGACCAACGCATCGACCACAACTGGCTCGCCGTCAGCCGTCACGATCACCGGGTTGACGTCGATGGAAAGCACGTCTGGTCGACTCGTGCCGACTCGCGCGACAGCGTCGACGATCTTCCACAACGCGTCGCGGTTGACGGGCCGCTGGTTGCGGAACTCGCCGTAAACCGCCTTCGTCGCGAGCGAGTCGAGCATGTCGTCGAGATCATTACGGGTGAGCGGCGCGATACGCATCTGGGTGTCGCCAAGCGCCTCGGCGGTCACACCACCTGCGCCGATGACGACGACTACGCCGAATGCTGGATCGCGCACCATGCCGACGATGAGTTCGCGCGAACCGCCAACTTGTTCTGCCACAAGCAACGACACCTCGCCGTCACCGGGCTGCTTTTTGCTGAGCAACTCCTTCGCTGCCGACTCGACCGACGCCGCATCGCGAAGGCCGAGTTTGACGAGACCGCGTTCGCTTTTGTGCGCGAGGCGCTCTCCCACCAACTTGACGACGACCGGAAACCCGATGCTTGCTGCCACACGAACTGCACTCGCAGGGTCTGGCACCACTTCTTCGCGCGAGACTCGCGCGCCGTGCTGTGCAAGTGCGAGTTTGGAGTCGTGTTCGCTGTGTGTGCGAGCACTTGCCACGACGTTCAACGGTAGTGTTCCACGCTCATGCACATCGTCGCCGCCCTCTTCGTGGAGAACTTCGCGATGCGGCAGGTGGAGGGTCCGTCCACGCGCATCGATCTCACGGGTGTTTTCTTTTCACAAGCGGCGCCGCAGCCGGCGCCGTTGACGCTGTCGCCGCATCTCGTGGTGCTCATCCACTGCCCGCCTACTGAGTCGGGAGACGGAGTGCTGCAGGTGGTCTTCCAGAAACCCGGCGTCGACCCCGAAGCCACCCCGCCGCTTGCACAGAACGTGTCACCCTTCCGTGTGGAACCTGGCAAGTTCACCTACCGTCTCGTGCGCGCAGAGTTGCCCATCGAGCAATACGGGCAGGTGCTCGCCCACTGCCGAATCGGTCTCGGTGCCTGGGTGCCGGTGCCGCTCACGGTGCTGCCGCCGACCTCGGCGTAAGTTTCCGCCGAATTCGGCGTAAGTTTCGGCGGACTCTCTTTCAATCGCACGTGGCGCTGTGAAGCACGGCGCAGTGCGCGCCAACTATCGTCGCTCCCGTGGCGAAAGGGCTGACGAGCGAACAAGACCGTCTCGCCGTCGCGATGATTCGCGGGCTCTCGATGGACGCACCTCTTGCGGCAAAGAGCGGCCACCAGGGCACGGCCATGGCGCTCGCACCGCTTGCGCATGTGCTCTACAGCCGCGTCATGCGCCACGACCCGGCGCAACCTGACTGGAGCAATCGCGACCGCTTCATACTCTCCAACGGCCACGCGTCGATCTTGCAATATGCGGCGCTCTACCTGAACGGCTACGGCCTCGAACTCGACGACTTGCGCAACTTCCGCCAGTGGGGTTCGGCGACGCCCGGTCACCCAGAACGTGGTCACACCGCCGGTGTCGAAGTGACGACCGGCCCACTCGGTCAGGGTTTCGCCAACGCAGTCGGCATGGCGATTGCAGAGCGCCACCTGCGCGCGCGCTTCGGCGACGAGCTGCACGACCACCACGTGTTTGTCATCGCTGGCGACGGTTGCTTCATGGAAGGCATCAGCCACGAGGCAGCATCGCTCGCTGGGCACCAGAAGCTCGACCGACTTATCTGCGTGTTCGACGACAACAAAGTCACCATCGATGGTTCGACAGATCTCTCCTGCAGTGATGACGTCGTGCAGCGCTTCCGCGCGTACGGCTGGAACGTCGTCGAGCTCGGCGACATTGCAGACGATCTCGACAAACTCGAACAGGCATTGAACGCAGCAAAGGCCCACCGCGGTTCACCGACGCTGCTCGTTCTGCGCACGCACATCGGCACACCGTCGCCCGATTTCACCGACAAACCCGAAGCCCACGGCAACCCCTTTGGCACCGCGCACGTGACTGGGACGAAAAAGGTAATGGGCATCCCCGACGAACCGTTCTGGGTGGATGCTTCGGTGGTCGAAGCCGTGCGCGCCCACGCTCGTGCTCGCGGTGTCGAACTCACCGCGCAACACGCCAAGACGGCAGCGCGTGCCACCGAGGAGTGGAAGCGCGCCTGGCAACCGTTGCGCAGCGACGACTGGAAGTCAGCACCGCCGAGCTTCGACCCGGCCGCAAGTATCGCGACGCGAGTCGCCGTGCAGAAGTCAATCGATGCATCACGTGACGACTTGCCAGGTCTCGTCGTCGGCGCGGCTGATCTCACTGGCAATACCGGCGCCAAGTTGACCGGTGCCACCGCGCTCTCTGCCCAACATCCTGAGGGTCGCCAAGTGTTCTACGGCGTACGCGAACACGCGATGGGTGCGATTGCAGTTGGCATGGCGCTCCACGGAGGCATCTTGCCCGCGGTCGGAACGTTCTTCGTGTTCGCCGACTACATGCGACCCGCCGTTCGTCTCGCTGCCCTCTCGCGGGCAAAAGTGATCTTCGTTTTTTCCCATGACTCGGTCGGCGTGGGCGAAGACGGCCCGACCCACCAGCCCGTCGAGCAACTCGCGTCGCTACGAGTGATTCCGGGGCTTCGCGTCGTGCGGCCAGCCGATGCGAATGAAACAGCTCGTGCGTGGCGCCAAGCGTGCGACCACGACGGGCCGACGGCACTCATTCTCTCTCGTCAGAACACGCCGGTCGTGACCGACGGCCGCGCCGTCGAGCGCGGTGCCGCCATCGTGCGCGACGGTGATGGGTCGCCGCGACTTATTCTTCTTGCCACCGGTGCCGAAGTGGCGGTCGCCGTCGATGCAGCAAAGGTGCTCGCCGAAGGCGGTATGGATGTGCGCGTGGTGTCGATGCCGTGCCCCGAACTTTTCGCAGCGCAAGACCCCACCATTCGCTCGCACGTCTTGCCCATCGGTGTACCAGTGCTCTCTGTCGAAGCTGCGAGCACATTCGGATGGAGCACGTTCGCGGACGATTCGGTCGGCATTGACCGCTTCGGTGCGAGCGCGCCGGGCAACGTGGCTCTTTCGCGACTCGGCATCTCCGTCGACAACGTCGTGGCGCGTGCCCGTGACCTCCTTGATGCGATGGGAATGTGACGATGAACCTCCTGCGACGACTCTCTGTCGAACAAGCACAAAGCCCCTGGCTCGACAACCTGCGTCGCGGGTGGATTACCGACGGTCAACTCGCCGCATTGCGCGACCGGGGCGTGCGCGGGCTGACGAGCAACCCGACGATCTTTCAGAAAGCAATCCAGGGATCCGCCGACTACGACCAGCAGTTCGAGTCGCTCGTGCGCAAGAAGACCGAGCCGATCGACGCGTATTGGCAGTTGGTGCTGAGCGACATTGATGCAGCGCTCGACGTGTTTGAGCCCGTCTACAAGGAGTCGAAGGGAGCAGACGGTTTCGTGAGCGTCGAAGTCGACCCGTCCCTTGCCCACGACGGCGCCGGCACGCTTGCTGCTGCGCGCGACCTACACGAACGTATTGCGCGGCCGAACGTGATGATCAAGATTCCTGCGACCCAGGAAGGTCTGCCTGCGATACGGCAGATGATTGCCGAGGGTCGCAGCGTGAACGTGACGCTCATCTTCAGCCTTGAGCGATATGCGGCAGTGCTGGATGCCTACATCTCGGGTCTTGAAGACCGTCTGGCGGCCGGCGTGCGAGACCTCTCAAACATCGCGTCGGTTGGCAGCTTCTTCATCTCTCGTGTCGACACCGAAGTTGACCGCAGGCTCGAAGCAGTCGGCACTCCGGCGGCGCTCGCCCTGCGCGGAAAAGCAGCAATCGCTCAGGCGCGACTCGCCTACTCGCTCTTCCGTGAGAGGCATGATGGCGCACGATTCCGTCGCGTTGCCATTTATGGCGCGCGTGTGCAGCGCCCGCTGTGGGCCTCGACGTCGACGAAGAACCCCGCCTATCGCGACACCTTGTACGTCGACGAACTCATCGGGCCGGACACGGTAAACACACTTCCGGACAACACGCTCGAGGCATTCGACGACCACGGCACGCTCGCACGCACCATCGATGCCGACCCGCGTGCGGCCCGCCAAGCATGGGACGACATCGCTGCAGCTGGTGTCGACCTCGCCGATGTGGCAGCACAACTCGAGCGAGAAGGCGTGTCGTCGTTTCAAAAGAGCTTCGACGAGCTCATCACTGCGTTGTCTGCCAAGGCCGCAGCGCTGCGTAGCAACTAAGCCATCTGGCAATCTGGGCCATCTGGCGGCTCGGCGCCGCGCAAACTGCGGGCTTCGTCGCCGACTGCGCTGACTTATTCGTCGCCTGATTGCTCGCTCTGGCGCTCCAGGATGGCAATCGCCTTCTCCACGGCGCGCCGGGCTTGCGTCAGCGCTCGCTCTGCTTCGGGGCGGCGTGTTTCACCGGCGCGAGAAGCCTCGCTCAGCACGCTGATGGCACGGTCAGCCAAGTCTTCGGAGACCGAGCGCAACTGGGCGATCAGGTCGTCGAGTCCGGCCATGGTGCGAGAGGTTACGCGCCCTTTTTGTTGGCGCGGCGACGGTCTTCGAGACCGAGGTGTCGCTTGCGAATGCGAATGTTCTTGGGTGTCACCTCGACAAGTTCGTCGTCGGCAATCCACTCAATTGCCGACTCGAGCGAGTGGATGACGGGAGCAGCGAGTTTTACACCGTCGTCGTGGCTGTGCGTGCGGATGTTGGTTTTTTCTTTCGCGCGAACGGCGTTGACGACCATCTCCTCGCCGCGCGAACACTCGCCAACCACCATGCCTTCGTACACCTGGTCGCCTGGTTCGATGAAGAGCGTGCCGCGAAGCTGCAGGTTGTCGAGGGCGTACGCAGTGACCTGACCGATGCGATCGGCGATCATCGCGCCGCCCAGTCGGTGAGGCACGTCGCCGGCGAACGGCTCGAACCCCGCAAAGCTCTGGTGCACGAGCGCGGTGCCGCGTGTGACCGTGAGCAATAGCGAGCGGAAACCGATCAAGCCGCGCGACGGCGCAGTGAAGTGCACGATGGTGCGGCCTGCGTCGCCGGGCCGCATGTCGACGATGCGTCCGCGGCGCGGTGCCAGCACTTGCGTGACTGCCCCCACGTGCTCGTCTGGCACGTCGATGGTGCCGCGCTCGAACGGCTCGTGCGTCTTGCCGTTGATCTCCTTGGTGATCACTTCGGGGCGGCTCACTTGCAGTTCGTAACCCTCACGGCGCATGTTTTCGATCAGCACCGCAAGTTGCAGCTCGCCACGACCGGCAACTTCGAGCACGTCGGGTGAATCTGTCTCGCGGAGTTTGATCGACACGTTGCCGAGAATCTCGCGCTTCAAGCGGTCGTGCAAGTGGCGGCTCGTTACGAACTGGCCTTCGCGACCCGCGAACGGCGAGTTGTTGACCGAGAAACTCATACGCAAGACGGGCTCGTCCACCTCAAGTCGCGGCAGCGCCACGGGCGCCTCTGCGTCAGCCAGGGTGTCGCCAACTTCTACTTCGTCGATGCCTGCGACGATGAAGAGGTCACCCGCGCTGATCGTGTCGGTCTCGGTGCGTCCGATGCCGGTGAACTGTGAGAGATGCGAGACGCGACGCTTCAGCACGTTCGGCTGGCCGTCGACGGGCTTGGCGAGGAGGGCCACTGTGTCGCCACGACGCAAGGTTCCGGCGTGCACTCGTCCGATGGCGAGGCGACCGAGATAGTCGCTTGCATCCAAGTTGGTGACGAGGGCCTGTAACGGTGCCGAAGCGTCGCCTTCTGGCGCGGGAATCGTGTCGAGAATCGCGTCGAGGAGCGGAACTAGGTCGGCGTCGGCACCGGGCATACCGACGCCTTTCATCGACCGACCCTCGCGGGCGACGGCCGAGATCACTGGGAAGCTCAGGTGCTCGTCTTTGTGTGCCAGGTCGAGGAAGAGATGTTCGACGTCGAGCAACACTTCTTCGGCGCGGGCGTCGCTGCGATCGACCTTGTTGATAACGAGCACGACGGGAAGATCTTGTGAGAGCGCCTTGGAAAGCACGTAGCGGGTTTGCGGAAGCGGGCCTTCGGCTGCATCCACCAGCAGCAGCACTCCGTCGACGAGCGCAAGTGCGCGCTCGACTTCGCCGCCAAAGTCGGCGTGGCCGGGCGTGTCGACCAAGTTGATCTTCACTCCGCGCCAGTGCACGCACGCCGCCTTGGCCAAGATCGTGATGCCGCGCTCGCGCTCTTGGTCGTTGGAGTCCATCACGCGCTCGACCACGTTCTGGTGCGCGGCGAAGGTTCCGGTCTGGCGCAGCAGCTCGTCAACCAGCGTGGTCTTGCCGTGGTCAACGTGCGCCACGATGGCGACGTTGCGAATCAGTTCGTTCAGGCGGGCTCGTCCTCGCCGTCGTTGGTCGAGGCGTCGGAGTCGTCGCCGGCAATCTCACCGTCTTCGTCGAAGACCACGCCGTAGCGCTCCGCAATTTCTGCGAACTCGTCTTCTTCGCTCTTGGTCGACTTCTGGGAAGAGATTCCGAGGTCTTCGGCGGTGGGGCCGGACTGCTTCAAGCGGCGCGCTTCTTCGAACCGACGATGTCGTCCCTTTTTCACGA
>JBMTYA010000027.1:0-12405 GCA_049454015.1 Ilumatobacteraceae bacterium
ACGGCGGGTGCGCTGTCCACGTTTTCCGACGGCACGAAAGTTGTCTGTGTCGACAAGTACGGCGACAAACGTTGGGCGGTCGCGCCGGATGCCATCGCAACTGCATCTCACAACCGTCTTGTCGCTTGGCTCGGTCAAGAAATTCCCAAACTTCCGGCGAATACCCGGAACATTCCGATCAAAGTTGAGTCGAGTTTCCGTCAGGAAGATGCAGCAGTCATTCGTCGAATCATCGAAGGTACTAAGGGCTTTTATGCGAACTTCAATCGAGACTTCGTCATTGTGTTGTCGACGACTGCGCAGCACTTCTACTCATCTGCACGCGAGGCGCTCGGCAGCAGATACGACAGTGCGAGTGCATCGAGTCGCGCCGAATGGGAGTTCAAGTGGCGAGCTTCGAAAATGGAGAATATGGTCGGTGGCGGTCACGCCGGTATCTCGGACGATCTTTCGGTTATCGCGATGAAGTCGAGTTTCGTTGACACCTTCAATACCAAAGCTGATCCGTTAAAGCGAGTTGTTGAAGACGTTATTAGGGAGTATCTCGTCGAGATTCCGCGACTTGAGATCACCCGACATGTTGACGGCCCAGGACTCGACCGCCAGTGCTGGTTGCTTGAGTCAACTGGGTGGCCACTGACGTTGGCGGTTATGGACTACTTCAAAGTTCCAGGTTTCAACTTTGCTGAACATTGGGCATTCTGGACGAGCGAACTCGCCGACTACGACGGCTCATTCCAGTTTGGGCTGAAGGCCTCCGAACGTTCTGAAAGTGTCGCAAATGGAAATCCGACGTTCGACATGCCATGCCAGTTGGCTCCAGGTGTCGGACACATTCAAGGGATGTTGGCGAGAGAAGTGCTCCACAGCAAGGTTGAAATGAGCAAGTTCGAGGCGTTCGTTGCTTCCGACCAGTCTCGTCAGTCGCTATCGCGACTGACCGGTGTCGAGTACGACACATGGATTGCGGAGTCAGATGCACGCACAAGAGCGCTTCTTGGCAAGTACAACCGTGGACTGTCGTATGTAGCAATCAAGGACCTCTCAACAACCCCGAAGACTGCCGCCGAAGCCGAAGCACTGGCAGACGTCGGCATCTTGATTGCCGATCTCAACGCAAGGGGTCCTGCGGGCGGATACACGTCTGCACACGAGTTCTTCCTCGCGTTCGCCGATGCACGTGATCGAACACAAGCGAGTTCGAAACCTGTCTATGAAATCATCAGAGATCCTCTGGGTCTGAGCGCCAGCCTCGTTCGAGCGCAGAACTCGGGCGCGTGCGTACTTGTTGCCTACGATCCGTCCACGTTCAAGGCATCGCTGTTCCCCGCGGGCATGTATGGCTCTGCTGACGCTTCGTGGTCGACGATTCCGCCGAATCGCCGCTGTGCCGGCGGCTCGGCTAGTAGCAGTGCGGGTACCGGCGCAGGCTCAAGTCAGGGTGCTGGGCAAAGTCCGGCGAGCCTGCCGGATGCAGTAAAGGCGCTCTCGACCGTTCCGAAGACCGCGTCTGAGGCGACTGCCCTCGAGGACGTGTCGGTGCTTGTTGCAGAGATGAAGCTGGCCGCACCATCAGGCGGATTTGCAAGCGTGTCTGACTTTGTGACCGCACTTGTGGCTGCGCGAGACAAGAGTCAGCGCGGTACCAGGAAAGTGTATGAAATCGTGCGTGCGGCAGGTGGCGCGTTGAGCTTGATGCGGTCCGAAAATGGAAGCGCATGCGTGCTCGTCGCGTATGACCCAGTCACTCGTCAGATCACTACATATCCAGCGGGTGCATACACGCCGGGCACGAAATACAGCGCGATTCCTGCCAACTATCGGTGCGACTAGATAACTAGTTCAGGCTCGGGTCGTCCGGAAAGTTGCGTACCCAGGCGCGATGTTGCGGGTCGCGCTCAAGCACTCGTCGCCACAGTGTCTTGGGATCTGTGTCGAACGCATCGCCTGGCTGCCCGTCAACGACGAACCAGTGCCCGGCTGCAATCTCGCCCTCCAACTGGGCAGGGCCCCAACCCGAATAGCCCGCAAACAGCCGCAGCGCCGAACACTCGACACCATTCGTGGAGTCGCTCTCCAAGTCGATGGAATGTAGCCCGACCGCGACTGCACTCGTCCATGAACGCTCCTCGTCGTCAGTGAATCGCGCAAGCCCGATCACCGAGTCCTGCTGCACTGGCCCAACCTCAAACGGCACGCCTGGCGACGAGCTCGCAGCAATCCAATCTCCGAGCGCCCCATCGTCATCGAGCGAGACAAGCTCGGTTGGTCGGGTCAAGACGAGCCCGAAGGCTCCCGTCTCATCGTGTGAAAGCAGGAAGACAACCGACCGCTCAAAGTTCGGGTCATTCATTGGGGGAGTGGCAACCAGCAAACGTCCCGCCACGTTCATTTCGCCAAGTACACCACAGGTGTTGGCAATCGGCAAGACTAACTTCTCATGAACTTTGGCGACCTCGTTGGGCAGAATCTTGGTTCGCCCGCAGTGCTTGCATTCGTGCTCGGCGCCGTCGCAGTTCGTCTGAAGAGTGATCTGCGATTCCCCGAGTCGATCACGTCGCTGTTGTCTACGTACCTCTTGCTCGCGATTGGTCTTAAGGGCGGCTTGCGACTTCGCGAGGCCTCGTTTGACGAACTCTCGATGCCTATCGTCGCCACATTGGTGCTTGGCATCATCACGCCGACGGTCGCATATCTCGTGTCAAAGAGGCTCTTGCGTTTAGGCACTGCGGATGCAGCTGCAATGGCGGCACATTACGGGTCAGTCTCCGCAGTCACATTCACCGCTGCCGAAACGTTCGCCCGTGAAGCAGGCACGCTCGGAGAGGAATACCTCGCAGCGCTCGTCGCGTTACTCGAAGTTCCGGGCATCATCGTCGCACTCGTCATTGCGAGCCGCGCGCTCGGTGGCAAGTCAATGAAATCGGCAGTTCACGAGGTCGTCACCGGTCGCAGCATCGTGCTGTTAATCGGGGGAATTGCGATTGGTCTCATCGCCAACGGCGACTCGGCCTCGGTTGTGGAGCCGCTTTTCGTCGGCCTCTTCCCCGGGGCATTGGTGCTCTTCCTACTCGACCTGGGGGTGCTTGCTGGCGAGCGATTCGAGCGCATCCGTGCGGCCGGCTGGCGCCTCGTTGTGTTTGGCATAGGGGTTCCTGTGCTCTTCGGACTTCTCGGGGCTCTCGCCGGAACGTGGGTCGGCCTATCGGTCGGCGGCACGACTCTTCTTGCGACCATGGTTGCCAGTGCCAGCTACATCGCTGCACCGGCTGCGGTGCGCGTGGGTCTCCCAGAGGCGGATCAGGGCCTCGCGCTCGGTGCGGCACTCGGGGTGACCTTTCCTTTCAACCTCGTTTTGGGTATTCCGCTGTACGCCGAACTGGCGAACCGCTTGGCCTGACATAGCTGCATAATTATTCATTTGCCTGTATCGTCATACAGGTGGGAAATTCAGGCACGCTGCGCACGGGCATTATCGGAGCCTCTGGTTACACGGGCGTCGAACTGCTGAGGTTGCTCGCGGCGCACCCTGTGCTCGACGTTGTTTATGCGACGGGCGATACCCAAGCGGGCACGTTGGCGTCGTCGTTGTACCCATCACTGGCGGCCGCATATCCAAGCTTGGTGTTCGCGGAGTTTGACGTTGCAGAAGCCGCCAAATGTGACGTCTTGTTCCTGGCATTGCCTCACGAGGCATCACTGGCGCTCGTGCCGCAGTTGCATGGCAAGGTCAGACTCATCGTTGACCTCTCAGCTGCGTTTCGATTGACCGACGCATCCCAGTATCCGACCTGGTACGGCTTTGAGCACGACAGGCCCGAGCTATTGAAGCAGGCGGTCTACGGCTTGCCCGAAATCTTCCGAGAGCAGCTCGCTGGGGCATCGTTGATTGCGACACCGGGTTGTTACGTGACTGCTGCCTCGCTCGCTCTCACCCCGCTGGTACGTGCAGGGGTAATCGATCCTTCTTCGGTGATCGTTGATGCTGCATCGGGTGTTTCAGGTGCGGGTCGCGCCCCAAAACCGAACACTCACTTCAACACCGTCGACGAGGATTTCACTGCCTACGGACTGCTCGACCATCGGCACATACCAGAAATAGAGCAGGTAACTGGCACCAAGGTTTTGTTTACTCCGCACTTAGCGCCGATGAATCGCGGCATTCTCGCCACCTGCTACGCAAAGCCTGCCGCCGGCACGTCGCCTACTTCGCAGTCTGTCTTGGCGACACTTGCCAAGTTCTACGCGAAAGAACCGTTCGTCGTGGTGCGGCCCGCTTCGCCATCCACCAAAGCCACGCTTGGTTCCAACGCCGCCCACATCACTGCCCGTTTTGATGAGCGAACCGGCACCGTCATGGCGTTGTGTGCCATCGACAACCTCGCCAAGGGTGCTTCCGGTGGTGCCGTGCAGGCGGCAAATGTTGCATTGGGTATTCCAGAAACCACCGGGCTGTCGGCAGTCGGGCTGTATCCGTGAAAATTTCGCCCAACACTCGCGCAGCTGTGCTCAGCGAAGCCTTGCCATATCTGCAGCGATTCGCAGGCAAGGTCATCGTCGTGAAGTACGGCGGTAATGCCTTGGCTGATTCAACCGAAGATTCGATGGCTGTGTTCGCGCGCGACATTGCGCTGTTGCATGCAGTCGGCATGAAGCCGGTAGTGGTGCATGGCGGTGGGCCCCAGATCACGGCGATGATGGAGCGGCTCGGCAAGGAGTCGACGTTCCACAATGGGCTGCGCGTCACCGATGCCGAGACCATCGAAATCGTCAGCATGGTCTTGCTCGGTTCGGTCAACCCGATGTTTGTCTCGCTCATTAACCAGTCGGGTGCTAGCGCCGCTGGCGTGTCGGGCGCCGACGTCGGGCTTTTCCAGTGTGTGCAACGCGACCCGGCACTCGGCTATGTGGGTGACATCATCTCCGTCAACCCGATGGCGGTGCAAGGCCTACTCGACGACGGTGTCGTGCCCGTGGTGGCAACGCTGGGCACCGATGCGGCAGGTCAGAGCTACAACATCAATGCCGATACGGCAGCGAGTGCGTTGGCGGTTGCTCTCAAAGCGGAGAAGATTCTGTTTCTCACGGACATCGCCGGCGTGTTGCGCGACCCGTCTGATGCGGAGTCACTGATTGCGACACTCACGCCGAGCCAAGTATCGACGCTCACCGCGGATGGCGTCATTAGCGGGGGAATGATCCCGAAACTCGACAGTTGTCTACATGCCGTTGACGGCGGTGTTTCTGCAGCACACATCCTTGACGGTCGCGTCGCCCACGTAACGCTTCTCGAACTGCTCACCGACACCGGTGTGGGCACGATGGTGGTCGCCGACGAGGTAGCAGTATGAGCGCGACCCACTCGTTCGCGTCGTCGCCAGAGGTTGCTGCAATGAGTGGCGCCCATTGCCCGTTTATGCCGGTGTTCGGCGCTCCGCAAGTTATGTTGGTTCGAGGTGAGGGCACCCAATTGTGGGATTCGGCTGGCAAGCGATATCTCGATTTTCTCTCGGGTATCTCGGTTACCTCGCTCGGTCACGCCAACCCGATCATCGCCGACGCCATTGCAGAACAGGCCCACACATTGCTGCATGTGAGCAACTTTTTCGCCAACCCGGTGGCGACACGTGCTGCGGTGATGGTCAATGATCTCCTCGGCGGTGGGGGTCAGGTGTTCTTCTGCAACTCTGGCGCAGAAGCGAACGAGGCCGGCATCAAACTCGCCCGCAAGTTCGGCGGTCGTGGCCGTCACAAAGTCGTCAGCATGTTCGGAAGTTTCCACGGTCGAACACTTGCTGCTCTCGCGGCGACCGGTCAGCCCGCTAAGCATGAGCCGTTCCAGCCGATGCCAGAAGGCTTCGTGCACGTGCCGTTCGGGGAACTTGCGGCTCTCTCGACGGTGGTGGACGGCTCGGTTGCTGCCGTGCTCATCGAATGCGTACAGGGCGAAGGCGGCGTGATTCCAGCAAGCGACGAGTGGTTGCGGGACGTGCGTGCGTTGTGCACCGAGCGCGGGGCACTGCTGATGATCGACGAAGTGCAGACTGGTTTCGCACGAACAGGTGATTGGTTCGCATTCCAACACGCAGGCATCGAGCCAGACGTCGTGATGCTTGCGAAAGCGATGGGTAACGGCATGCCAGTCGGCGCGCTCTGGGCTCGCCGCGAGGTGGCATCGGTATTCAAGCCGGGCGACCACGGCAGCACCTACAGCGGCACGGCGCTCGCGACGGCAGCGGTGATCGCTGTAATCGAGCTCATGCAGCGCATCGATGCACCGCGGCTCGCTCGGGAGAAGGGTGAGTACCTCACCACACAGCTTCGAACCATCGAAAAGGTCGTAGACGTTCGTGGCCGCGGTCTCTTGCTTGGAGTCGAACTCGGCTCAGAAGCCGACGCCAAGACGGTGCAGGCCCAACTGCTATCGCGAGGCCTCGTCACCAATGCGGTGACGGCGACGGCGTTGCGACTTGCTCCGCCGATCACGGTGACCACCGACGAGATGAACGAAGCGCTCGGAATCATGAAAGACGTGCTCGCATGAGGCACCTGCTCAACACGTGCGACTTGACTCGCGGCGAACTCGGCTCAGTGTTGGCGCTCGCCAAACAGCGTCCTGAAACACTCGGTTGGCCGCTCGCTGATTACGGCGTTGGGATGATCTTTGAGAAACCCTCGAACCGCACTCGTCAGTCAATGGAGATGGCGGTGGTGCAACTCGGGGGCCACCCAGTCTTTACCCGCGGTGAAGAAGTTGGTTTCGACGTGCGTGAATCGGTCGAAGACATCACACGCATCATGGCCGGATACCACGCCATCTTGGCGGCGCGAGTGCTCGACCATGAGGTGCTCGTGCGCATGGCCGCCACTAACACCGTGCCGATCGTCAACATGCTGAGCGACGTTTCGCATCCGCTACAGAGCTTGGCTGACGTGCTCACGATGCGCGAAGAGTTCGGCTCGATTCGCGAACGCGTAGTGGCATGGATTGGCGACTACAACAACGTCGCGCGCTCGCTTGCCGAGGCGTGTGCTCTGGAAGGCGCACACATTCGGCTCGGTTGTCCGAAGAGTTATGGCGCCTCTGAAGACGAGCTCGCCCGAATCCGTTCTCTCGGGGCTGCCAGCGTCGAACAATCAACTTCGCCGCATGATGCCGCAGCTGGCGCTCACGCTGTGCACACCGACGTGTTCGTCAGTATGGGTCAAGAAAGTGAGACCGAACGTCGGATGCGCGACTTCGCCGGCTTCCAAGTCGACGAGTCGATCATGGCGGTGGCCGACCCACGCGCTGTCTTTATGCACTGCCTCCCCGCGCACCGTGGTGTTGAGGTCGCCGCCGAGGTGATCGATGGGCCGGCAAGTCGCGTTGTGCAACAAGCCCACAACCGCATGCATGCTGCACGCGGTTTGCTTGCTTTCATGTGCGAAGTGAACGACATCACCAAGGGTGGAATCAAATAATGAAGAGGGGAGCGAAATGACCAGCAAGGTTGAACGCCAGCAGATAATCGTGCGAATCATCTCGCAACGTGAAGTAACAAGCCAGGCTGCTCTCACGAAACTGCTGAAGAAAGAGGGGATTGAGGCAACGCAGGCGACGGTGTCTCGCGACCTCGAAGATCTCGGCGCAGTACGCGTGCGGGTAGGTAAGGGCAAGAGCGCGTACGCCATTCCTGATTTTGAGCCCGATCGCATCGCCCCGCGCGAACAGCTACGTCGGGTGATGTCGGAATGGGTCGCCGAGGTCGAATACAGCGATCCGATGGTGGTGGTTCGCACGCCGCCGGGATGTGCGCACGTGGTGGCGTCGGCACTCGACCGCTCGCGTTTGAAGGGTTTGCTCGGCACCGTCGCCGGCGACGACACAATGTTTTGCATCGCGGAATCGTCATATGGTGCCAAGCGTCTCGCCGCAGACCTTCGATCACTCGCCGGGCTGGGGAAATAGACCATGTCCACCCACGACGCGGGCAAGAGCGGTGACTCCGCGACTCAATCAGGTGCTGCAAAGCACTTATGGCACGGTCGCTTCAGTGAAGCTCCCTCGGACTCACTGATGGCCTACACACAAAGCATCGGGTTTGATGTGCGTCTCTGGCGCGATGACATCGCAGGTTCGGTTGCCCATGCCGAAATGCTCGGTGCGACAGGAGTATTGCCGCACGTAGATGTCGAGAACATTGTTACGGCGCTGCGCAAAGTGGAGTCGGAGTTTGCGGGTGGCGCGTTTGTGTTTGCGCCGAGCGACGAAGATATCCACACCGCCATCGAGCGAAGAGTCACTGAGCTCGCCGGCCCAGCAGGAGCAAAACTGCACACTGCCCGCAGCCGAAACGATCAAGTTGCCACGGCCCTTCGACTCTTCGCCAAGCGCGAATTGACCGGCACCGCTCGACGCGCGCTCGCCCTCATTGATGTGCTTGACCGTCGTGCCGACGATGCAGGCGAGGCGTACTTGCCCGGCTACACACATTTGCAGCGGGCACAGCCCGTGTTGTTGTCGCATCACCTGCGAGCACATGCGTGGGCATTTGCCCGCGACGTCGAACGACTCCTCGATGCGGTGGGCCGTCTCGACGTCTCGCCACTCGGCGCTGGTGCTCTTGCGGGCACCTCGCTTCCGATTGATCCTTCTGACTCCCAGAAGCGACTTGGCTTTGGCAAGTTGTTCGCCAATTCACTCGACGCCGTCAGTGACCGCGATTTCGTCGCCGAAGGCTTGTTTGCGCTGGCGCTCATCGGGGTGCATCTCTCACGAATGGGGGAAGAGTGGGTGCTGTGGACGAGCGAAGAATTCGGGTTTGCCAGCCTGAGTGACCGCCACGCCACCGGTTCGTCGATGCTCCCGCAGAAGAAAAATGCCGACATCGCCGAGCTTGCTCGTGGCAAAGCTGGTCGCTTGATCGGCAATCTCACAGGGCTGCTCGCAACGATGAAAGGGTTACCCTTGGCGTACAACCGCGACTTGCAAGAAGACAAAGAGCCGTTCTTTGATTCGCTCGACCAAGTGAACCGCGGCCTCGACGCTCTCGCCGAAATGATCGCTGCCGCCAAGTTCAACACCGACAGGATGCGCGTAGCAGCCGATGTTCCAGCAGCAGTCGCCACCGACGTCGCTGAATGGCTCGTTGGTCGCGGCATGCCGTTCCGACAGGCGCATGCGAAGGTTGGCGAGCTCGTCTCACGTTCGCTCGCCACCGGCACGCCCCTCGTCGATCTCGCGCGTGCCGATGCTGACCTTGGCCCAGATGTTGCAGATTTATTTGCCCCAGGCGTGGCCATGAAGCGGCGCAGCAGCCACGGAGCAGCCGGCCCGCATGCCGCCGCCGCACAGCGCGATGAGCTTCGGTGCACAATTGCGTCGCTGCAAGCCCGTCTCGCATGATTCGTCGCATCTCGCGGCGCGGCGTCAGCTTCGTAACTGCATTTACACTGGCAGTCTGCGCACTCGCGCTTGACTCGCAGCCTGGGTTCGCTGTTGACGAACCCGAACTTCGCGAGCAACGCACATTCGGCACTTCAGTTCAGGGCCGGCCACTCGTCGCTTATCGCAACGTCACACACGGTGGGGTGGTGGTGATGGTGGTCGGGGTCATCCACGGCGATGAGGATGCGGGGCTACTCATCACTGATGCGCTCCGCACGCTGCGTGCCCCAGCCGGTGTCGATTTGTGGATCATCCCGTCGATGAACCCGGACGGCACGGCGATGCAACAGCGGGGCAACGCCAACATGGTCGACCTCAATCGCAATTTTCCACTTGGCTGGGCGAAGATGGGGGATCCTGGTTATTGGCAGTACGCAGGGCCATCTCGTGCATCTGAAGTTGAAACACAGGCGATGGTGAAGCTCGTTCGCGAGATTCGCCCGACGCTCGGCATTTGGTATCACCAAGACCTCAACATGATCTCGCCTGGCACGGGCTTTGAGGGCCGTGTGCGCGCCCGATATGGCGCATTGACGGGCTTGCCACTTGTTCGCATCACCGGTGGTAGGTACACCGGCGTTGCTGCCACTTGGCAACGCAACGTGGGTGAGGATTCAATGGCGTTTGTCGTGGAATTGGGCCCAACGCTCACCTCTCAGCAGGCCTTGGTGCACGCGCAGGCAGTGATGTCCGTGGCGCGAATGGTGCAGCGCGCTCGCAGCTAGGCAGGTCGCAAACTCCCTCGGGCGATGAGGTCATTCACAGGCCCGCTCGCGCTGTGCCAGTGGCTGCGCCAGGCCACTTGAGCGTTACTTGACAAAGTTTGCCAAGGGGATATGTTGCCGCGCATGACCACGGCACTCGACCACCCCCACGCAGCACTCCTTCAACAGCACCGCGAACAAATCCTCGCACTCTTCTCATCTCTCAACGTTGTGACAGTTGGAGTGCTATGCGAGTCATCGCCAATTCGGCTACATGAAATCCACGACATCGAGTTCGTCGCTAAGGTGCCGCTACAGAGGTCTTTGGGCAACATCTTGAAAACTGAAGTGGAACTTGACAACCTGCTCGGTCTCGACACTTACATTCACGATCTGTCTTGTGAATGCGAAGAATCTCGAATGGCAAGAAAGGATGTGATTCCTCTATGACCAGAACCCTTGCCGAAGTTCGACTCGAGCTAGCCGAAGGTGACGAACTGATGACGTCTGCCATATCTGCCGGGATCGAAGAATTCGTGAACAGCGGGTCCCGCCAAGCAGTGGTTAGTTGGAGGCTGTACCGATTGGCTGAGTGGAGCTCCCATCTGCCGATTGATATTCGGCAGAACTATCCGACAGTCGAGTGGCGTGAACTTAAAAAGCTTCGGAATCGCCTCGCCCACCACTTTGCGAGTGTGAACCCGACGTACATCTTCGTTTATGCCGCAATGGACGTGCCGAAAATGCGCCATGCGCTGGGGGAGACCCGGACTCCCTAGCATCGCGGGCATGTATCGCCACGAGATTCGGGTTCGCTACGGCGACTGCGATATGCAAAAAGTGGTATTCAATGCCCACTATCTGGCGTATTCCGATGACGCCGTCATGTGTTGGTTCGTGAATCGTTTGGGTGACCGAATGCACGAGTTCGACTGCATGTTGAAGACAGTGAACATCCTCTGGCATCGGCCACTGCGTCTCGGTGACACAGCGCATCTGGATTGCACGGTGCGCCGCTGGGGCAACTCGTCGTTTGACGTGCATATCGCAGGCAGCGTGGCGGGGGAGCCATCATTCGAAACGACCATCGTTTACGTGTCGACCACCCCTGGGGCTCCAACTGTGGTGCCCGTGCCCGGGTGGGTGCGCTCGGCGCTTCAGCAAGATGAGCAACTCGCTACGGCGTAAGCCGGCGCGCCGCTTTGTTCCCTGACGTGCGCTCTACTCTGTATCTATGTCGAAGTTCGGTGACGTCGTCGCCGAATTTGCGAGCCGCGGGCTGATCCACGACTCGACCGACCGCGCCGAGCTCTCCGCCCGCACCAAAACCGCGCAACTCGCCGCATACGTCGGTTTCGACCCCACATCCGATTCGTTGCATGTGGGCAACTTGCTCGGGCAGATCTCGCTCCGACGCTTCCAGATGCTCGGACACCGCCCGATTGTTCTCGCCGGCGGTGCAACCGGCATGGTCGGCGACCCGTCCGGCCGCAGCGAGGAGCGCAATTTGCTCGACTCCGACACGCTTGCTGCCAACGTCGCCAAAATCAAGTCCCAATTGGAGCGCCTGCTCGACTTCGAGAGCGGGAGCAATGCAGCGACGCTGGTCGACAACGCTGACTGGACTCGCGATGTGCCCGTGCTCGAATTTCTCCGCGATGTCGGCAAGCACATCACCGTCAACCAGATGATGGCGAAAGACAGCGTGAAATCGCGGCTCGCCGACGAGAACGGTCTCTCGTACACCGAATTCAGCTACATGCTTCTGCAAGCCAACGACTTCCGGCATCTTTGTGAACACCACGACTGCGAGATGCAGATGGGCGGCAGTGATCAGTGGGGCAATATCACCGCGGGCATCGACCTCATTCGTAAACGACTCGGCCGCAGCGCCTACGGGCTCACGTGGCCGCTACTCACCAAGAGCGACGGCACCAAATTCGGCAAGACCGCCGACGGTGCAGTGTGGCTTGATGCCAAGAAGACATCGCCGTATCAGTTCCGCCAGTTCTGGGTGCAGATTGCAGACAGCGACATCGAAAACCTTCTCCCGCGTTTCTCGCTGCAGAGCCTCGACGAAGTAAGCGCGCTGCTCGATGCTCAGCGCGACAACCCGGCTGCCCGCCCAGCCCAGCGAGCCCTGGCTCGCGAAATGACCGAACTCGTCCACGGGAAGGTTGCTGCCGACGCTGCCGATGCCGCCGCTGCGATTCTCTTCGGGGGAGACCCGATGACGGCCTCAAAAGCCGCCATGGACTTCATCGCCGCCGA
>JBMTYA010000028.1:0-12200 GCA_049454015.1 Ilumatobacteraceae bacterium
GCGAGGGCAGTCGTCAAGAGCGCGATGCCGGTTGGTATCGCGAGTGTCTGGAGCATTGCGGTGAGTGAGAGACCGTCGATGGTGAGCCAACGCTGGCCTTCCACCATGTACGAAATCGGGTTGAAGTCGGCGACTCGTCGGTAGACGCCGCTCATTGTCTCGCGCGGGAAGAACGCACTCGACAGAAACAGCAAGATGAAGAGCACGGGAAAGGTGCCTTGCACGGCTTCGGCTGAGCCAGTCTTCAGAGCTACGACCGACATCAACGCACCGACTGCAAACGCCGTGAGAAATCCTGCGACAACGATCGACACGTAGCCGATGACGCCAGCTTCGACGACGACACCGAACGGTAGGAGTGCGAGCAAGAAGACGAGTGCTTGAAGCGCGCCGAAGAGCGAGCTGCCAGCGAGTCGACCAAAGAGAATCGACGTTCGCGACGTTGGGGCGGCGAGCAGTCGGTCAAAGAACCCGTCTTGGATGTCGGTGGCGAGCGCCGCTGCACCAGTTACGGAGCCAAATAGCACGCCTTGGATCACTGTGCCGGCAAGCGTGAACTGCAGATATGAATCGACTTTGGGGAATCCAGGCAGGCTGATCGCGCGGCTGAACGCCGACGAGCCGAGCGCAGCAAAGAACAGCGGGAAGATCATCGACGGCCCGACGAGCGCGGGCTGGCGGAATATCGCCATCGTTGAGCGACGAGAGAGCGCGACCAATTGCCGCGCCGTATCAGCCGGCTTGCGGCGCATTTTCCGCCCCTTCGAGTCGGTATCCGGTGGCCTCTGCGAAAACATCGTCGAGGCTCGGCTGATTCAGTTCGAGGTGTTCGACCACGACCTTTGCGTCGTCCAACGCGCGGACCACCTCGGCGACGCGTTCGGCGCCACCCTTCAATCCGACTCCGAGCGTGCCTTCGGCAGTCGGTCGCAAGTCACCGAATCGTGAGAGCACCGACTTGGCTGCATCGGTCTGGGCGCGCGACACGTTGATGAGCAGCGTCGGATCGCCGACGGTGCGCTTTAGATCTGCGGGCTTGCCTTCGCGCACGATTCGACCGTGGTCGATGATGGCGATGCGGTCGGCGAGCTGGTCTGCTTCTTCGAGGTATTGCGTCGTAAGCATCACAGTGGTGCCTTCACGATTGAGTCGGCGCACTTCTTCCCACAGCGTGAGTCGGCTCATCGGGTCGAGACCGGTCGTCGGTTCGTCGAGAAACAACACAACAGGTTGGTGGATGAGCGAGAGCGCGAGATCAAGTCGGCGACGCATGCCGCCCGAGTAGGTGCCGACGCGACGATCGGCAGCAGCGGTCAGACCTACGCGCTCCAGCAAGTCGTCGGCGCGCTGCTTCATCTTGGTGGACGGGATGCCGTAGAGCACCGCCTGCAACTCCAGCAACTCGTATCCGGTCATGAGCGGGTCGATGGCTGCGTCTTGCAGCGCGACGCCGATGCTTCGGCGCACGTCATCGGCTTGCTTCACCACGTCGAACCCTGCGACTCGTGCCGTGCCGCTCGTCGGTCGCAACAGCGTGGTGAGCATGCGCACCGCGGTGCTCTTGCCTGCGCCGTTCGGGCCGAGGAAGCCGAAGATCTCGCCTTGATTGACGGTGAGGTTGATGCCGTCGACTGCTTTTACTTCACCGAAATGACGAACGAGGTTTTCGGCGACGATGGGTGCGCTGTTCACCTGAACAGTCTCGCCGAACGACTCATTTTCCCGCGTTATTGGAGTGCCGACACGAGGCACTCTGCCGACGGCGCCGACACAGTCCGGCACCGTCGTGGATGTTGTGTCGACTCAGCCCTGTAGAGCGCGCCACACGCGTTCTGGGGTGGCGGGCATGTCGATGTGACGAACGCCCAAGTGGGAAACCGCATCGACAACTGCTGATTGCACGGCTGGCGTCGACCCGATAGTGCCCGACTCGCCGACACCTTTTGCGCCGAGCGGATTGCGCGGCGTCGGGGTTTCCATCGGCACGAGCGTGATGCGCGGAGCCTCAACCGCCGAGATGAACGCGTATTCTGCCAAGTTGCCCGTCTTCGGGTTGCCGTCTTCGTCGTAGACGAACTCTTCAAGTAGGGCCTGTGCCGAACCCTGCGCGATGCCGCCGTGAATTTGACCTTCGAGCAACAGCGGATTCAGCACGGTTCCCGCGTCGTCGCACGCGATGTGCCGCAGGTGGGTGACCTTGCCCGTTTCAGTGTCGACTTCGACCACGGCAACGTGGGCGCCAAAGGGGAACGTCGCGCCGCCCGATGTGAATCGTTCGGCAACCGCGAGCCCACCGTCGTTCTTGCGTCGGCTGGCGAGTTCGGCCCAGGTCACGGCGCGCGCCGGCGTGCCGGCAACGTGGAATGCGCCCCGACTCTTGTCGAGCACCACGTCGGCCTCAGCAGCTTCAATTGCCGAAGCGGCGATTGATCGCGCGAGTTCGACGAGTTTCTCGGCGGTCTGGTGCACGGCTGCACCGCCGAGTTGCAGCGAGCGCGAGCCGTAGGTGCCGAGACCGTCGGGGATGATGTCGGTGTCGCCCCATACGACGTCGATCTTCTCCATCGGGATGCCGGTGTGCTCGCTCGCGATCATCGACCAGGCCGTCACGTGGCCTTGGCCGTGCGGCGACGTGCCGGTGTAGACGATGGCGCGGCCGTCCGGCAGCACTTCGATGCGCGCGTCTTCGTGGTTCGTGCCGCCGCTCGTGATCTCCACGTACACGCTGACGCCGATACCGAGTTGATTGCGGTCGCCGCGCTTGCGACGCTCCGCTTGCTCGCGGCGCAATGCCTTGTAGTCAGCGGCAGCTAGCACCTTGTCGAGCGACCCTTCGTAGTCGCCGACGTCGTACGCCTGGCCGATCGCCGTCGTGTGTGGCTCGGTGAACTTCGGAATCAGGTTCATGCGTCGCACGTCGGCTGGGTCCTTGCCAATTTCGGCGGCGAACATGTCCATCGCGCGCTCAATTGCCGCCGTTGCTTCAGGTCGACCTGCTCCTCGGTAGGCGACAATCGGCGTGGTGTTCGTGACGACCGACTTCGTGCGGCACTCGATCTTTGGGATTGCGTACACGCCACTGCTCATCGGCCGAGTGCAAGCAGGTGCCAACACTGCACCGACGTCGACGAAGGCACCGGAGTCTTGAATCGCCTCGAGTCGGTAGGCGAGCACCTTTCCATCGCGCGTTCCGCCGATGGTGATGTATTGCAACTGTGCACGACCATGCCCGAGGGAAAGCATCGACTCGCTGCGCGTTTCGCGCCAGCGCAACGCACGACCCACTGCTTGGGCGAGGCGACCGAGCACGATCTCTTCCGGGTACGCCGAGATTTTTGCGCCGAATCCGCCGCCGACGTCTGGTGTGATTACGCGCACGCTGCTCGACGGGTCGCTCTTGTTGATTTGGTCGCGCACACCTTGCGCATGTTGAGTGGAGATCCACTGGTAAAGACGTCCGTCGACCCATGCGACGGCCGAGCCGCGCACCTCGAGCGGGCACGGCGCCACTCGCTGGTTGACGTATCGGCCCTTCACGACCACCTCGCAGTCGGCGAAGAATTCGTCACCGGTCAAACCCGGCATGCCCCACAAGGTGGAATCAACCACCACATTGCTGCCGGCAGCGGGGTAGATGAGCGTCGTTGATTCCATCGCTGCTTCGAGATCAACCAAGGCTTCGATGGGGTCGTAGTCGACCACGACACGGTCTGCTGCGTCTTCACCCTGGTCGGCACGCTCGGTGATGACTGCGGCGACTGGTTCGCCGACGTAGCGAACGCGGTCGCTCGCCAACAGCGTGCGCGAGCATCCGGGGTTGTACGACGACGCCTCCGGCGTGAGGTTCAGTGAAGCAGCCGTGTGCACGGCGATGACGCCGGGCATGCTCAGTGCTTCGCTTACATCGATTCCTTTGATGTGCGCGTGCGCCAGCGGTGAACGCACGAAGGTGACATGTGCGGCACCAGCGAGCAGCTGCTCGTCGCGCATATCGTCGACGTAGACGCCGCCGGTCGTGAGAAACTTTGGGTCTTCTTTGCGCAGAACTCGGTTACCGAGGATGCTTCCAGCCATGCGCTCAAGTTAGTGCGTGGCCGTCAGGGCCTGTTTGCCGTGCTTCGCCGGTCTGAGGTTGATCGCCGTGCGTCGCCCGAGAGGGCCGATACCTCTGCTTCGCCCCTCAGGGGCGCGTCGGGTCGTATGTGTCGAGATTGCCCTGTTCCACGCCAGAACGTTGCGTTTCGCGCAGCGAAACGATGCTCGCGACCAGTGTGTATGGCCATCGCGCAGGCAGGGTCACCGAGGCGTTTGGCATCTCGAGTAGCGGAACGCGACGTTCGTTGGGTAGCAAGTAGCCCAATTGCTCGCGAACTGCCTGACGTACCCCCTCAGGTGTTCGCAAGGCATCGATTTCGTCTTGAAGGGCGTCGTTCACTTCTTCATATGCGGCGTACTGTCCGCTGCGGATTTCGACCATGTCGCGCTGTGCGATCCACGTGCGAAGAGGAACCACCAAAAATGTCACGGTCAGTCCGAGGATTGCGATGATCGCAATCGGCATCGCCATCGAACGCAGTCGACCGGCGAGCAACATCGGAACGTTCACCCCACCATTTTGACGGCTGCCGGGGGTATCTCGGTGGACGCCCGTTTCAGCGCGGGTTGAGTGCGGCGCGCCCCATGAACTTGGCGCGCGAGCCGAGTTCAGCCTCGATGCGCAACAGGCGGTTGTATTTCGCGACGCGGTCACTTCGTGCCGGGGCCCCTGTCTTAATCTGGCCGCAGTTGGTGGCAACTGCCAGGTCGGCGATGGTCGAGTCTTCGGTTTCGCCACTTCGGTGGCTCATCACGCTCGTGTAGCCGTGCTTGCCGGCAAGTGCAACCGTGTTCAGCGTCTCGGTGAGCGTGCCGATCTGGTTCACCTTTACGAGCACGCTGTTGGCGACTTTGGCGTCGATGCCGCGTTGCAGACGCGCGGCGTTGGTGACGAAAAGGTCGTCGCCGACGAGCTGCACTTTGTTGCCGAGCATCTTGGTGAGCTGCGACCATCCGTCCCAGTCGTCTTCTGCCATTGCGTCTTCGATCGACACGATGGGGTAGCGACTGACGAGTGAGCTCCACCATTCGCAGAGTTGCGCGGCGGTCATCCTCTTGCCTTCTCCCGCCAAGGTGTAGGAGCCGTTCTTGTACAACTCGCTCATCGCGGGGTCGAGTGCGATGGCGATGTCGGTGCCTGCCCTGAACCCTGCCTTCTCCACTGCTTGCAGCAGCACGATGATGGCTTCTTCATTGCTAGCGAGATCGGGGGCAAAGCCGCCCTCGTCTCCCACCGCGGTGCTGAGACCGCGCTCGCGCAGCACCGACTTGAGTGCGTGGTAGGTCTCGACGCCCCAGCGCAACGCCTCGCTGAACGACGAAGCTCCGACAGGCATGACCATGAATTCCTGCAGATCGATGTTGTTGTCCGCATGGGCTCCGCCGTTCAAGACGTTGAGCATCGGCACCGGCAGCACGTGAGCATCGCGGCCGCCGACGGACGCATAAAGAGGTGTGCTCGTCGCACGGGCGTGTGCGTGCGCAAGTGCCAGGCTGGCGCCGAGCAAGGCATTCGCGCCGAGGCGGCCTTTGTTGGCTGTGCCGTCGAGGGAGATCATCGCCTGGTCGGCTCCTGCTTGGTCTGCCGAGTCGCGCCCGACGAGAAGCGACCGAATCTCACCGTTCACGTTGGCGACAGCCTTGGTGACGCCCTTTCCGAGGTAGCGCTTGCCGCCATCGCGGAGCTCGACTGCTTCGTGCTCGCCAGTCGAGGCGCCCGAGGGCACGATCGCCGAGCCGCTTGCGCCGCCCTCGAGTCGAACTTCCACTTCCACGGTCGGGTTGCCGCGAGAGTCGAGAACTTCGCGACCGATGACGTCAGAGATCTTCATGTGCGCTCAGGCTAACTGTGGCGGGTTTCGCTTGGCTTCGTCCCACAACGCATCGAGCTGTGCTAGGTCGCAATCATCGAGTGCGATTCCGCGTTGCGCGGCGAGTTGTTGCACGCGGGTGAATCGTGCGACGAACTTGTCGGCAGCATCACGCAGAGTGGTCTCCGCGTCGAAGCCGAGTTTGCGTGCAACGTTGACAACGCTGAAGAGCACGTCGCCGAGCTCCATCCGCGTGGCCTCCGGGTCGCCCGATTTTTGGGCGCTTTGCAACTCGGAGATTTCTTCTGCGAGTTTCTCGGTCGCACCGTCGACGTTCGGCCAGTCAAAGCCGACTTCTGCCGCACGCTTCTGCAGTTTCTGCGCAAGCGACAGTGATGGCGCAGCACGAGACACCCCGGCGAAGAAGTCCTTCGGCTCGTCGCCTTCGCCGCCTTTGGCGGCACGCTCGCGGCGCTTGATCTCGTCCCAGGTGGTCACGACGTCACCGGCAGTTTCTGCTTGCACATCACCGAACACATGGGGGTGCCTGCGTACGAGCTTGTCGTGCGTTGCGCGCGCGACGTCGGCGAGGCTGAAGCGGCCCTCTTGTTCGGCGATTGTCGCGTGGAATTCCACTTGGTAGAGCAAGTCGCCGAGCTCTTCAATCAACGTCTCGTCAGTCTGTGGGTCGCTCGGGTCGAGAGCATTCAGCGCGTCCACCACTTCGTACGTTTCTTCAATCAGATATCGCACGAGTGACGCGTGGGTCTGTACTTGGTCCCATGGGCACTGTTCACGCAGCGTGCGCGCAAGCCGATGCAGTTTCGCCATCTCTCCAGCGACAGGCTCGGCCATTTTCGGCACGTACAACGAGGTGAGGTGGTCGGCGATGATGCCGTGTTCGCGTTCCAGTCGGTCGAGGTCGTTCCACCTCACACGCGTGACGCGCTCATCGGGCAAACCAAGATGGTGCAGCACGACGACCTCTTCATCTCCGGTAGCTGCTTCGTGGGCGAGTTTGACGTCCGAGAGCACCCAGTCGGCGTGGCACTGTGCCACTAGAAACGGTCCGCGCTCGGCCGCTGCTGCTTCGGCGAATCGGTGGGCGTCGACCAATCGCACCCCTTCGTTGACCGGGTCGATCGAGAGTCGCAACCAGGCGAGGTCGAGAAAGCTCACGGCCGGCAGCACTCGCACGTCGACCCGTGGGTCGGCAAGCAGTCTGCGCACGCCGTCTTCGAGCACGCCGGGCGAACCAGGCACGGCGTAGAGCGCCGATCCGTTCTGCACGGCGGCCAGCACCACTCGATCAGCGATCGCCGCGTACACCTCAGCGAACGTGTCGTGGCGGTCGTATTCGTCGTCGAACGAGACCGCATCACCGACGAGCTCCGCGCTCGGGTGCCGTTTCGTGCGCACGAACTTGGTCTTTGCCGACCCGATCGCGTCAATCGTTTCCTGGGTGACGAGACCTTTCGTGCCCGGGCCGAGCCCGACGACGGTGACGACTGGTCGGCTCACGGCGTGGTCGGCGTCTCAGTGCTCACGTGCCACGGACGGCTTACGGAGCGACGACCTGGCCCGAGAGCGGGTTCCACTTTCCGTAGCGCGATGCGACGGAGATGTCTGCACTTGCGAGTGTGCCGAGCAAGAGGTATTCGCCAGGCGCACCATTGAGCGTGGCGGAGAGACTCTCCGAGACCGCCGTGAACGGCCGCACGTAAATGACGTGCCATCCGAACGAAGATTTCACCGGCTCGGTCGGCACTCCTGCGCGTGCTGCAAACGCGCCGCGCACGAAGTCGGGGTCGAAGCCAGCTTGGTACTCATTCAGCGCGATGCACTCGCCACTCTGTCCGGTGAGTGCGCCGCCGGTCTGCTTGGCGTTTGGCTCAATCGAATATTTGCCTGCAACCGTGGCGAACTGCTCGTCAGTTGGTGACTTGCCAAGTTCGCCGAGGGCTTTGCGAGCTGTCGACTCCTCATCTACAACGAGGTGGCGCACGCACAACATGCCGAGTGACTTCGGGCTGTTCGCGTAGCGCTCTGCGATGACGGATGCCTCTGGCGCCTGAACTCGAGCGAGTGCGGCGACCGCCGAATTCAGCTCGACGATGAGATCAAGCAGGGTTTGTGGGAAGCCTTCGGTGTTCTGCTGGCTGAGTTCGGCGCGAACCTCGTCGCGATCGGCTTCCGTGACGGATTCACCGGTGTCGGCGAGCAACTGTGTCGTCGCCTCAGCACGAATGAGAGAAGTGAGCAGCCCGCGAACCGTCTCGCCATCAGCCGCACCGTCGAGAATTGGGGCCTCGCCAACGGTGTCAAAGTCTTTCACCGTCTGCTCGAGGTCTGCGGCGAGCACGGCAACGCCGTTCACGGTCGCAGCATTCTGGGTGGTGCTGCACGAAGCGAGCACTGTGGCCGAAAGAACGAGAGCAATCAGGCGACGAGGCACCGCATCACCCTAGTTGTCGATGTTGGGCGCCGCGTCGCGTTACAAGATTTCCGGCAGTACACGAATGAGGAACTCGACGGCACCTTCTCCGCGGGGCACGTCAAGTCGCAGCGTCTGCAACTCGCGGTCGTACGAACTTGCCGCAACGACCGTCTCGACGCGGTGCTCACCCGACTTGTCGATAACAACGGGGGAGAGGCGTACTGATTGGTCTTGCACCACTACGCGCGAGAGACCAGCACCGTGGCATAAGACGCGCAGTCGCCCGATGCGAAGCAGTGCCTCGGCTTGCATCGGCAGCGGCCCGAACCGGTCGATCCATTCGTTGCGCAGTGCATCTAGCGCTTCGTCGTCGATGACGAGCGCCAGTTTGCGATAAGCATCAAGGCGAAGCTCTTCGCTGTCCACGTATTCGTGCGGGAGATACGCATCGACGAGCAAGTCGATTTTCAGTTCGAGCGGGTGTTGCGGTTCTTCGCCTCTCATTTCGGCGACTGACTCACTCACCATCTGGCAGTAAAGGTCGTAGCCGACTGCGGCAATGCGGCCACTCTGTTGCTCGCCGAGCAGGCTGCCAGCGCCACGCAACTCAAGGTCGCGGCGCGCGATCTTGTAGCCGCTTCCGAGGTCGGTCGATTCGCCGATCGTCTTCAGTCGTTCGTAAGCGATCTCGCTCAGCACCTGATCGCGCGGGTGAAAGAGATAGGCGTATGCCTGCTGGCCTGCGCGACCCACTCGGCCGCGCAACTGGTGCAACTGACCGAGGCCGAGTCGTTGGGCATCCTCCACCACCAGCGTGTTCACCGCCGGCATGTCGATGCCGCTCTCGATAATCGTCGTGCACACCAGCACGTCGAACTTGCCGTCCCAGAAGTCGATGACGGTTCGTTCGAGCAACGACTCATCCATCTGGCCGTGCGCGAATGTGATGCGTGCTTCTGGAACCAGCCGCCGCAGTTCTTCGGCTCGTTCTTCGATGGTCTCCACCCGGTTGTGCACCCAGAACACTTGGCCGTCACGCAACAATTCGCGTCGAATCGCCTCTGCGGCAACTCGATTGTCGTATCCCGTCACGTAAGTGCGAATCGGTTGCCGATCGGCAGGCGGCGTGTTGAGAAGCGACATGTCACGAATGCCGACGAGACTCATCTCCAACGTGCGCGGAATCGGCGTCGCTGACATCGTCAGCACGTCAACGCTCGTGCTCATCATCTTGATTGCCTCTTTGTGTTGCACTCCGAAGCGCTGCTCCTCGTCGACGACCAACAAGCCGAGGTTCTTGAAGCGGATGTTCTCTTGCAGCAGCCGGTGCGTACCAATCACGACGTCAAGCTCGCCCGACGCGAGGTCTTTGACGATCTTCTTTGCTTTCGATGGCGTGACGAATCGTGACAACATGCCCACCTTGATCGGGTACGGCTTCAGACGCTCGCTGAATGTCGACATGTGCTGCGAAGCGAGCAGTGTCGTTGGCACGAGTACGGCGGCTTGCTTTCCGTCTTGCACGCATTTGAAGACCGCACGCAGTGCGACTTCGGTCTTACCGAAACCGACGTCGCCGCAGACCAGACGATCCATCGGGCTCGGCTTCTCCATGTCGGCCTTCACGTCGTTAATTGCCTGCAACTGGTCGGGTGTCTCCACATAGGGGAACGCGCCTTCCATCTCGCCCTGCCAGGTGGTGTCGGGGGAGAACGCATGACCTTTCGTGTGCAGTCGTCGCTGGTACAAGACGACGAGTTCTTGTGCGATCACTCGCAGGTCGTTGCGCACTCGTTGTTTGACTCGCGCGAAATCGGCGCCGCCCATCTTGTTGAGTGGCGGGGCGTCACCGCCCACGTACTGTCGCACGAAGTCGATCTGGTCACTGAGTACGAACAGGTTGCCGTCGGCATATCGCAATTGCAGAAAGTCGCGCTCCACGCCGTCGAGTTTTCGCCGTGCCATGCCCTCGAATACTCCGATGCCATGCACATCGTGCACAACGTGGTCACCGGCTTTGAGGTCTTCGAACATCGTGGCTGCGCGTCTTCGTCGTGCGCGCCTGCGCCGAGTGTTTCGCCGGCCGGTGATCTCTGACTCGGTCGCCACGAGCACCCGTGCATCGGGGAGCGCGAATCCCTCGTGCAGCGCGCGAACCACGAAGTGCACTGCACCTTGTTCGAAAGCGGTGCCAGCGGAAGTGTGCAGCACGCTCGGCACCGCCAGGGCGGACATGTCGTTGCGTATGCGCGTCGCTGACTCGACCGAGTCGCAGGCAATGACGACCCGGTAGTCGAGTTGCAGGTATTCGCGCAGGCGCTCGGCCAATTGCTCGTTGCTCGTTGCTGGCGAGCCCCAGCGCCCTGCCACCACGTTGAGTGCGCCGTCGCTCGGGTCACCGAGGCCAGGTGATGTAACCGAGAGCAGTACTTCGACCGGTGAGTCTTCGAGTAACGCGTCGATGTCGACGTGCAGTCGCGGCAGATCTTCGGATACCTCGAACGACCACGTGGAGGCCAGGGCGTCTGCAACCTCCCGCTCTTCTCGCTGCAACTCTCTGGCGCGCGACCGAAGATATGCGGGATCGCAGACGATGAGCCCCGACCGTTTTGGCAATACATCGATGAGCGTGGTCTGTTCGTCGACGAGCCACGCCAACCAGTTCTCCATGCCGTCGAAGCCCGAGCGTTGCGCGATGCGCTCCCATTGCTCTTGTCCCCAGGGTTCTTTCGCCGCGAGAATTTGAGCTCGGGCGACAATCGAATCGTCGATAAGCAATTCGCGTGCCGGGTACAACACAACTTCTTCAACCTCGCTCGTACTTAGTTGGTCGTTGACCGAGAACGTGCTCACTCGCTCGACATCGTCACCCCAGAGTTCGATTCGAATTGGGGAGTCATCGGCCGAACCAAACACGTCGAGAATTGCTCCACGCCGCGCGAACTCTCCGCGGTGCTCGGCGAGCTGTTCTCGCACGTATCCCCACTGCACGAGTGTGTTCGTGACCGCGTCGAGGTCGATGCTGGAGCCGCGACGAATAACGAGCGGTTCAAATGTGAGGCTCGCCGGTGTGAGACGTTGCAGCACGGCTCTGATCGGCGCGACGATAAGCCGCGGCGCGTCACCGAGACCGCTCTTCGTCGCGTCACGATTTGCACCTGCCGCTCGCATTCGGGCGACGAGTCTCATTCGTTCGCCCATCGTTTCGACTGCGGGGCTCACACGTTCAAAGGGCAGCGTCTCCCACGACGGAAAGTAGGCCACTTCGCAATCGGCGTAAGCGCGCAGGTCGTCGCACAACACTCGGGCCTGCGTGTCGGTGGGCGTCACTACGAGCAGTACGTCGCTGGGTCGCGTGCGGGCTAGTGCTGCGACGAGCACGGGGCGCACTTGGTCGGCCCACGCCACCACTGAACCCGGTTCGAGACCGATGCCGAGGTCGCGACCACGGCTGGATGCGAGCTCGGTCAGAAAGGCGAGCGTCAGATGCTCCGCGTCGTTCATCGGGCGGCCGTTCAGCCGGCGTTCGTCTGCTGCATTGCGGTGTCGATACCATGTTTCAAAATCAGCTCAGTGGCGTCGGCCGCGCGAACGACGGATTCGTCGAGCAGCGTGCGTTCGGCCTGCGGAATCTTCGACAACACGTGTTCACCACCGCGCTCTTTGCTCGGCGGCTTGCCAACACCGATGCGTACGCGCACGAAATCTTGCGACTTGAGATGCTGGGTGATGGACCGCAAACCGTTGTGACCGGCGAGACCGCCACCAACTTTCACGCGCACGACCCCAGGTGGAAGATCCAGCTCGTCGTGCACCACGATGATGTGGTCGAGGTCTTCTACGCCGAAGCGTCGTGC
>JBMTYA010000029.1:0-12090 GCA_049454015.1 Ilumatobacteraceae bacterium
ATCCTCAATACGGCCCGTGAGGAAGTTGTGCTTGATGCCGCCGAGGCCGTTGTCTATTACTTCACTTACTGCGCTCATGCCGCACCTCCCTCACGCATGCCGGGCATCGAACGCCCGTCAAGACCGACGACTCTGACTCCTTGCTTCGAAGCCGGCAACATCGACACGTCGCTGACCGGTACTTCCTTCTTTAGCGGCCCCCACTCGAGTGCCCCGCGCGCAACCATGTAGACGAAGGCGACGAAGAAGACCGCGCTGAACGCCACCATCTCCCAGAATCCGAACGCTCCCAGTGATTCGCGGGCAATCGCGTACGGGTACGCGAAAATGATCTCAATGTCGAACATGATGAAGAGCATCGCCACGATGTAGAACGACACTGGGAATCGCTCCGGTGATTCTTTGCTCGGCACGATGCCGCACTCGTACGGGGCGTCCTTCGCCGTGTTCGGGCGCTTCGGCGCCAGCAGTTTTGACGCGACGAGCGACAAGACTCCGAAGACGATTGCCAACAACGTGAGAACGACGATTGGTAGGTACTGACCCATCGTCACCCCCGTCTGCGCGGGTTCAGACCTTTTCGAGTTCTCGGGCGCGAGCAAGGTTCTCGCGCAAAATGAGGTCGCGGCGGTGGAGCAGCCAGCACAGGATGACGAAGATGATCAACGAGCCGATGGTGATGAGCATCGCAGGCTGACGCTTGTTGCCGAGGTCTCGCACCATATGCACGTATCGACGCTCTTGTGTTTCGTCAATCTTCGGGCGGGCCGGTGCTCGACCCGGCTCAACGCGCTGCGGCACCACGGGGGCCACTTCGACCAGTGCATACCGAGGTTCATGGAAGAAGGCGATGAAGTCGAGGGAGTCGTTGATCTTCGGCCAACGATCGCCGCCCTTGTCGAACACCGCCACCGACACGAATTCCCCAGCGGCAAACTCCTCGGCCTGATTGATCAGTAGTTCATCTGACGACGCAACGGCTTGACCGCGTTGCGGGTCGGACTCATCGAGTTTGCGCCAACCCTCAGACACGAGAGCAGTTGCGACACTCTCGGCATTCTGGGTCGGTGCGTCCACCAACTTGAGCGGCTGCTCGAGGATGCCGACGGTCTGCAATAGCTCACCGTCCCGAATGATCGTTGCCGGCTCCGCCGCTTGCCATGAAGGTTCGCGACCCTTGAGCCCGATGCCGTACGTCCACCAGATGGCGCCCATCGCGGCCATCCATCCGAAAAGACCGGCGAGAACGACGAGAAACCCGAGTCGGGCGCCGAGGTTGGTGCCAACGACGAGGTACGTGCCGCCGATGAGCACGACCACGGAGATGATGACGACGGTGTAGCCACGCAACTGCGGCTGCCAATTGACGGCGAGAGTGGTGAGAAGATCCATCAGAGACCGCGCACGTATTCGACGATGGCCTTGATCTGTTCCTGGGTCAACATCGCACCGAAGCCCGGCATGCGACCGCCGCCCTGACCTTGTTCGCCGTACTTCTTGCCGTATTCGCTGCCAGCCGAGATGAAGGCGATCATGTCTTCTTGATTCGGGAACTGGCGGATTGTCGAGCCACCGGTCAAGTTCGGTCCGAACGCGCCACCACCGGTGATCTGCGGCTCACCGTACGACCAGCCCTTCGTGTGGCAACGTGCGCATGAGTACTGGCCGCCGCCGAGGTCGAGATTGAAGAGTGCTTCACCGAGCGAAGAGTAGGTCCCTGCCGCAACCAAACGCTCGGCCTCGGCCTGGATTTCGTCTTGTGTTGCCTTCGCCAGCGTTCCGCTATCGCATGTGCGCGCGTCCTGCGAGGGGTCTGCGCAGTTCTCGCGCGGCACCTGCACGCTCTTTAGGTAATCGATCACGGTCTGAATCTGCTGTTCGTTCATCGGACCGCCGCCGACCAATCCCCACGCTGACATCGGCGAGAACGGGCGACCGTAGTTGAGAATGAACCGCAGTTCTTCTTCGCTGTATCGCAAGAGAATCGTGTTGATCGCCGGCGCTTTCCAGTTGACGGCCTTCACTTCGCCGGTCTTCGGGTCGGTCACCGCAAACGCCGCGACTCCGCCGGCGCCGTTCATGCCGCCGTGGCAACCAGCGCAGTTGAATCCGCCCTCGGCAGTGGCTGCAAACAGGCCTGAGCCCCACAGCTCAAACTTGTGCTCAAAGTCTTTCTCGGCGCCCGCCTGACGACCCGGCTCGAGAATCCAGTACAGCGGCAAGGTGACGGTGATGACAGCAAGAAATGCGAGTCCGAGCAGTTGCGTGCGCTCCAACTTCTTGCCTTCCAGCACTTCGTCGTCGTAGTACGGCTTACGGTTGGCAGCGAGTTCTATTTCCGAGCCGATTTCGGCGCGGCTCGAGCGGATGTTGAAGAAGGCATACAGAGCCCAGCCACCGATTGCGGTGACGAGGGCAATCCATGCAAGCGTGGTGGTGACGTCGGCGAGTATCGGAGCGATCACGTCAGTGCGCACCTACTGCACCCACGCAGTGTGGGCCTTCTGCTTCTTGACCGGTGGTGTTCGTGCCGATTGCCGGGCCGCCGAACACCGCGCCAGTGTCGATGACCACGTTGCCGTTGTTGATCGATACCGCGAAGCGGTCCATGCCGCGTGGTGCGGGGCCGCCCTTTTTCTCGCCTACTCGGTTGAACTGCGAACCGTGGCATGGGCACTCGAACCACTGCGAGGTCGCACACGTCGGCACGCGGCAGCCAAGGTGCGGGCACTTCTGGTATAAAGCGACGATTCCAGCGGACATTCCGGCAAACACCGGTGCTTGTGCTGCGTAGATTGGCTCGGCCTTGGCCAACGATTCCTTCGGATATTCGGTCACCCAGGCGCGAGCTTCGGGCACGTACAAGAAGCCTTTGTTCGACCTGATGCCAGCGACGATGTCGGTCAGCTTTCCAGCGTTGATTTTCGAACCGAAGCCGCCTTCTGCACCTTTCCAGAGGAATCCGATCACTGCAGCACCGAAACCACCCAGGCCGGCGCTCATCAGCGTGACGGTTGCACGATTGAAGAACTGTCGACGCGAGACACCAATTACTTCAGGGTCGGGCGGAGAGAACGGGGCGACGGCGACGCTCGGCGGCACTGCGAGAGCAGTGGAACGCGCTGCGACTGCTTCGCGCTCATATTCGCGACCTTTTACGACTTGCTCCGCAGCAGCGTCTCGGGCGCGAGTTTCGCGCGAGAGCACGCCAGTCGAGTCTTTGCGGCGCGCGGCTGTGAGTACGACGACCGCAGCGAGCACCACGAGAACTGCAGCGGCGATGATGAGGATGGTGTTGGTGTTCATGGTCTAGAGCTCGAAGAAGATTCCGTCACGCCACGGGAACGTGAAGTTGTAGCCGGGTCCGCGGAAGAACGAGCTGATGATGGTGAGCACCGCCCAGAACATCATGTGCACAGTCATGAGGCTCGTAATGAACTTGCGGTCTTCGGGTTTGTTGGAGATGTTGCGATCGAGGTATGGCGCAAAGATGAGCAAGATGAGCCCCATGCCCGGGATGGTCACACCCGCGATCATCGGGTGGAACATCGTGAGCAGTTCCTGCAGACCCATGAAGTACCACGGGGCCTTCGATGGGTTGGGTGTCTGATTGAAGTTCGCTGCCTGCAGGAGCGGTGCATTGACGAACCACGAGAACATGAACGTGAACGCGAGGCACGCGAGAGCCGCCACGAATTCGATCGAGAGCAGGTGCGGCCAGACGTGCACCTTGTCGACGGGCACTGCTTTCACATCTTGAATCGAGCCCGACTTCACGACGGTGAGCAAACGCTGCGTGTGACCGCCTGGGCCGGCACCGACGGGCACTCCGCCGCCTGCAGGAGCAGCGACGACCGGCGCCGACGGCGCGTCCTTCACTGCGACGCCGCCTGCGCGAGCCGCCTTGCTGCGCTCCAGCAACTCCGACGGGATGCGTGATGCGCCGTCGCCCGAGCCCGCGGCGTCGGTCGACTCCGACTTCTCGCGTGCGGCCTTCGCGCGCTTGAGGAGGTGTTCGGGAATTTCCGTCATCGTCGTTACCTTTCGCTCAGAGCGGCCCTGAAATGCCGCCGTCCTTGCGGACGCGCCAGAAGTGGATGGCCAAGAAGATCACAGTGACGAACGGGAAGAGCAGCACGTGCAACACGTACCAGCGAAGCAACGTCTCTGCGCCGATCTCCGTTCCGCCGAGCAAGACGAAACGAACTTGCGAACCGATGAGCGGTGAGTAACCCATCATGTTGGTTCCCACCGTCACAGCCCACAGGGCGAGCTGGTCCCACGGCAACAAGTAGCCAGTGAACGACAAGAGCAGTGTGAGGGTGAGCAGGATGACGCCCACCACCCAGTTGAACTCGCGTGGTGCTTTGTACGCGCCGTGATAAAAGACGCGTGCCATGTGCAAGAACACCGACAGCACCATGAGGTGTGCGCCCCAGCGGTGCATGTTGCGCACCATGAGGCCGAAGGTCACCGACGTGTGCAGCGACTGGATGTCATCCCAGGCGTTCGCGGCAGTCGGACGATAGAAGAACATCAAGAAAATGCCGGTGATTGTGAGCAAGATGAAGAGGAAGAACGAGAGCCCGCCAAGGCACAGCGTGTAGCTCACCTTCACGGCATGACGCTTCACCTTCACCGGGTGCAAGTGATAGAGCACCGAGTTCATGACGACGTACGAGCGGTTGCGCGGAGAATCGGTGTAGCCCTTGCGGAAAATCGAGCCCGGTCGGAAGATCGAGCTCCACACCTGGCTGCCTTGCACCTGCTCGCCGACCTTCGAGAGGCGTTCTTTCAGCGACGGGCGCGGGGTTTCTTCGACAATGCTCGACATGGTTTCTCCTTAGAACCTCATCCCGTAGGCGTATCCGTGATTGTTGGTACGAGCGTGCGGGTCGCCAGTGGCCGGTGCAACCCCGACTTTGCCGAGCACGATGACGCCGGTCGGGCAACGGTCGACGCAGAGAGCACAACGGGTGCAGATGTCGTCGTCGATGGTGAAGATGACGTGGTCACTCGGATCGGCGCCGGGCTTCTCCGTGCCAGTCGAATCAACCACCGCTTCGGGGCTGACCATGTGGATGCACTTCCACGGGCAGATGTCGACGCAGCCCTCGCACATGATGCATTCGCTCTGGTCAATGTGGATGAACTGCTTCGGCTTCACCGCCTTGTTCAGGTACTCCGCATCGACCTCGACGAGCGTGTACTCGTCGGTGAACGGCATCATCGGTGGGTTGGCATCGGTGCGAGTCATCTCGTCATGCCTTCTTCACGAGCGGTCGTCCGTAGGTGCTACTTGGCAGCGCTGCCTGCTTCACTTCGCCGCGCTTCTGCCACCAAACAAAGAGATAGATGAACATGCCGATGTAGATGCCGTGTATGACGAGCACGACGATGTCACGCACGGCCTCGTAACTGATGGTGAAGGGGAACGGACCGCCGAACTCCTGCGGCTTCAGCACGTTGAATGGCCCGAAGATGATCTTGTCCTTACGCCAGCCAAGTTCTTTGTCGGCGTGGTCGATCCACTGGTGGGGCACTACTCCGAACGCGAGGAAGATCACGAAGAACACGTATGCGCTGCCGAACATCGCCTCGCCCCACGTGGCCTTGCGATCGACCGGGCGGCGCTTGCCCACCACAATCACCAAGTAGGCCAAGAACGTGGTCGCAAAGAAGGAAAAGAGGAACGCCTGATTCACGCCGGGCCATCGGAGGATGTCGACTGCGGTCATGCGACGATTTGGTGCCTTTCGTGGCTGCTTGCCGAGCCGGCAAACACCGTCCCGAAGCCTAGTCTTCGTGCCTTTCGGGGGCTCACCTAGTTCGCAAAGATTCGCGTGACGGCTGGCGCGTGTCGTGCGTTCGTGCAATTCTTCTGCCTCGTCGCGTCGAACATCGGGGCCTGCAGCGTGCCGATTAGTCTTGCGACGGTGAAATCGCTGATGGTGCGCGGTCCGGAGTCTGAACGGTGACCGAAGTACCTGACTTCCTCCTCAAGCGTTCGAAGGATCGCCGAGCTGTGCTGTCTGGCGGCACACCGTCCGCCGAGCCGAGTGCATCGAAAGAAGTGGCAAAGCAGACGACATCATCCGCTGCACCGGCTGTTGCCGCAGAAGTCGCGCCTCCCCCGCCGCCGAAGCCCGATCCTGCGTACGTCGTTGCTGCCAAGACGCGCAAGAAGATTCCGTTCTGGGCGATGGCGACACTCAGCCTCTTGCCGGTGTGGGCGTTCATGTATCTGCTCGCAGTCACGCCACCAGAGCGCGAGGCATCAGGCCCGATGGCCGTCGGCGAAGCCGTCTATGGTGCGTGCGCGAGCTGCCACGGTGCAGCTGGCCAGGGCGGCGCGGGTCGAGTGCTGCACGAAGGCGAAGTTCTGAAGACCTTCCCGCACATCGAAGACATGTTGAATTACGTGTACACGGGCAGCCAGCCGTTCGTGTCCGCTGGTCTTGCCGTCTACGGCAACCCGGATCGCGAAGGTGGCGCCCATGCTCCTCTTTCTTATAACGGCAACGCCATGCCCTCCCAAGGCGAAAAATGGGGCGGCGGTCTGACCGACTACGAGATTCTCGGAGTCGTCTGCCATGAGCGTTATGCCATCGGTGGCGCGGACCCAAAGAGCGAACAGTGGGCCGCAGAATACGCAACCTGGTGCTCGGAAGACTCCGAGATCTTTGCGGCACTTGAGGCAGGCAGCGTCAACTTCGAGACGCTCGCCGACACATTCAAGATGCTCGAAACGCCCCCGCGCCCGGTGGGCACCGAGCCCCGACCCGCCGGCAAATAGCACCCTTTCCCAGCAACGCTGCGCGAGCGCCAATCTTCACATCGCTGCGCCATTGCTGCTGACGCCGGCATCTTTACGCTGAAGTCGCATGGATGACGCGGTCTCCACAACAACTGTCGCAACAGCGACTGAAGACCTCGCCAACTTGCCTGTGCGCGAGACCGACGTGCTCGTCATTGGAGGTGGTCCGGCGGGCGCAGCGATGGGTTACTGGCTGGCTGAGCACGGACACGACGTCACGATCGTCGAACGAAAGCACTTTCCTCGCGAAAAAACGTGCGGCGACGGACTCACCCCTCGCGCAGTGAAGCAGCTCGACGACATGGGTCTCGGTGAGCGACTGAAGCAGTTCCACCGCTACGAAGGTCTTCGCGCGACCGCACACGGCAAAGAACTCGAACTGCAATGGCCGACGCATCCCACGTACCCGCGGCACGGGTATGTGGTGCGCCGCCGCGAACTCGATGCGATGGTCGCATTCAATGCGGAGAAATCCGGTGCGGTGCTCTTGCAAGGCCACGAAGCGATAACACCAATCGTGGAGAAAGGTTGTGTTCGCGGTGCAGTGGTAAACGACCTCGACGGAGAACGCAAAGTAGTGATTCGCTCCGACTATGTGGTGGTCGCTGACGGAGCCAACAGCCGTTTCGGGCGCTCGCTCGGCACCGCCCGGACAAAATCGTGGCCCTACGGCACCGCCATCCGCACCTATTGGGTGAGTCCGCGCCACCAAGAACCCTGGATCGAATCAGCGCTCGACGTGCAAGATCGCAACGGCAACTCGATGCCCGGTTACGGCTGGATCTTCCCCGTCGGCGACGGCACGATCAACGTGGGTGTTGGTCTTCTTTCCACCTTCAAGAAGTTCAAAGACGTGAATACGTCTCATCTTCTTGATTCATACGCCCACATGATTGCCGACCGTTGGGAAATCGACCCGACGAAGCCGGAGTGTCGCGCGACGAGCGGCAAGATTCCGATGGGTGGCTCGGTCTTCCCGAAGGTCGGGGCGACTCACCTCATGATCGGAGATGCCGCAGGCAGCGTGAACCCGTTCAACGGTGAAGGCATTGACTATGCCTACGAGACCGCGCGCATCGCTGCCGGCGTGCTGCACGACGCACTTGCGAGCGGTGATGCTTCAGCGCTGCAGCGGTATCCAGGTCTCCTTGACGACGAATACGGGCAGTACTTCAAGGTTGCGCGCCTGTTTGCACGAGTCATCGGACGACCCGCACTCATGCGTGAACTGTCGCGAGTCGGCATCCACAGTCGCACGCTGATGGAGTGGGTCTTGCGCATCATGGCCAACCTGCTGCGACCTGACGAAAAAGGTCCGGCCGAAGTGGCTTACGCAATGGCGGCACGAATCGTACGCCTCGCACCGAACGCCTAACAGCGGCTTTCAGCGCTGCCCGTCGGTGGTCACTTCACACAGACGACTTCGACGACCTCGTCGCGATCGAGATCCAGCACCGTGCGAATGCCGGCCTCGGAATACGAGTCGATAAATGCCCTCAGGGTCGGCGAACGCGGTTCGCCGGCACAAGTGCGGATCACACCATTAGCAAGCGGCACGTGCCAACCGTTCGCCAACACTCCAATGTCTCCCCCGTCGACCATGTCCACGAGGGTGGGCAACACCAACGTGCGCGCCGCAGGCCCGTCGGAGTTGACGAGTGCGTACCACACCACACCGTCGCCCAACATGTCCGCAACCAGAACGCAGGCTGCCGGGGTGGTCCGATCGGTGCAGTCGACCTCGCCCGGGGTTTCGCGAGCGATACTGACGGTGCGACCGTCATCAAGTGCAAGTTCGGCCGACCCGACCGTCACGCCTTCGATCACTGAGAACGCTTCGCTGGAATCGATTCGCATCACCGATGCAACGGTCTCTACTCGTTGGATGCTCGGCTGGGTTGAGTTTGTGTCTCCCGACGTGCGCGAGCCGGCGCCGTTCACCATCTGCACGACGACAAGCAAGGCGACGAGTGCACCGACTGCTGCCCATGTCCGCCACGACATCAGCTGACGCATCACTCGTCAGGCTACGACAGCATCAGTAGCGTTTGAAGTGTGAGTGCGACTCAGAATTCAACTGGGCGAGCAGCACGCATAGCGTTCTCGGCTTTCTCGTACGTCGACCACTTGTTGTTCCTCATCTTGAACGTCATGCCTCCGTTTGTTCGCTGGGTGTTCTACAAGCTGTTGTGCCGTCGGTACGGCAGGCGCGTGTTGCTCGACTACGACACCTACATCCGATATCCGCACAAGGTGAGCATCGGCGACGATGTGGCGATCAATCGCGGGTGTCGGATCTATCCCTCGCTCTTGAAAAAGGATGCAAGCATCACTCTCGAAGACGGAGTCGTGCTCGGGCCACAGGTCACTTTTTTTGGCGCCGGACAGAACCCGAAAACTGCCCATCTCGATGACGTCGCTGAGTCAATTGTCGTGCGACGCGGTGCCTACATCGGAGGCAATGCGACGGTTCGTTACGGCGTCACAATCGGCGAAGGCGCCATCGTTGCAGCCGGCTCGGTCGTCGTGACCGACGTACCAGCACACACGATTGTTGGCGGCGTACCCGCCAAGGTGCTCGCACCGCGAATAATCAACTAGCTACAAGATTCAGATTGCATTCGATGCGATGCGATGGGCGTTGGCCATCGTGAGTAGGCCGACAGTTGTTGCAGGAATCGCCGGTAATACCGAAGTGTCGACGACATGAACCCGCTGCCAGCCGAACGGGCGACCAAGCACGTCGGTGTGATGAGCTGCAGATGGAGATGATGTCATCGGGAACGACGCACCGAAGTGGTAGGTGAGTGCCGCTCCAGAGTCTTGTCGTGCAAATGGCACTCGGTACAGGCCGGCTCCACGCAGGGCACTCGCAAGCACCTTTGCATACGAATTGATGGTCGTTCGAGACTCGTTGTCCCAGTGCGTACGAGTCTCCATGGTCGGAAGTCTCCGCATATCTCGTGCGATGCGAATCTCATAGGTAGGGCCGCAGTCACTGTGCACATTCAATGCCACAGAAACCAGTCGACTTGCCGCACCACGTGCAACTCGGCCGACGAAGCGGTTCAAGTTTGACTGGCTGAGACCGAGCCGCTTGAGGATGAGTTCGTTTGGCTGTCCCAGCTGCACATGTGCCCAATACGGCGCAATCTCGGGTTGCTGGAGTGCCAAGAAGTGCGATGTCTGTGTATTCACGTTTGGCCAGTCGATTGCGAGGGCCGAGGGAGATGCGTAGATCTGCACCGAATAGCCGGTGCGACGGATGACGGCACCGTCCAGTTGCTCCGGCGAAGAGTTGAGCAACAGGCGTGCAGAATTAACCGCACCCGCAGCAACGAATACGCGATCGGCATCAAGTGTCTTTACCAGTCCAGATGACACGTAATGAACTCGAGTCGTGTTTTGCTGCTCCTCGAGTCGAAAAACAGTCACGTCACTGCGATAGTCGATGCTTCCGTCACGAATCCAGCGATCAATCTCCTGCTCTGCGGTGTAGATCGAGCCGTATACGCACCCAGAACTGCAGTGACCGCACATCCTGCAGTGCGCTTCATGTCTGTCACCTGCACGCGTCAGTAATCGACTCTGCCCGACAAGGATGCGCGACGTGCCCGACTGCGAGTGAACCTTATGCAAACGAGCGAGTAACTGCTGCTGGCCGCGAGAGAGCGCCAGAACGTCTCCGCTTCCAGGTCGAATCTGGCCGAATACTGAACTGAGTTCATCGTCAGGTTCAGAGAGCGGAACTCCGTCGATTACTTGTCGTATGTGCGCAAGCAGCTCTTCATGTCCGACTGGCCAATCTGCGATGTCCGACGGGGCAGGCTGCAAGACCGCAGCACCCCAACCGACGCTGAAACCGCCACGAGCAGGTGACCATGGAGGTGTTCCTGGGCTGAACCCTGATTGCGCGGCGTCAACTTGCTCAGCGGAATAAAAGTAATCCGATCCAAAGACGAGTTTGCGTGGCACGCCCCGCATCGCTGCAGAATCGTTCGTGCCAAGGTGCGCCCATTCGTCTTTCGACCACTCCTCTGGCGATCGGCGCGACATCGCAACCTGGAGACGAACTGCATCTGCTGGCAGTCGTTCGCCGATGTCGAGGACAATCGGTCGCACGTTCTTTTTCAGCAGCGCGCGAATTGCTCCGACTGCGGCGAGACCCGAGCCAATGACGACGTTCACGGAGTGGCGGCGAGTTCTCGCAACGCGTTACCGATTCGGTCAACTTCCGCCTGGCGAAGCTGGTGATAGCAAGGCAGGTATACCCCGAGGTGATAGAGGCGATCGGCCGCCGGTGTCCGTCGCTGACCTGGATACTTCGGCAAGTCGGTGAGGAGTACCAAGCTGGTCGTCGCACAGTCGACTCCGTGCTGGGCGAGACGTTCGCGGGCTGACGCGAAGTCGGCTACGTACACAATGAATTGCCAGTAAACGTGTCGCTGACCTGGAGCCCCGAACGGTCGGTCAGATACCCCTGACATTGTGACCATACGTTCGACGGCAGCAACCCGGCGCTCATCTCGTGCTTGAACTCTCGGCAGCTCAGCGAGTGCGACCCGCGCTTGAACGGAGGTGTACCGACGGAACCACTCGCGGGGCAACTCTCCGAGCGGTTGAGTGCTTCGAGCGCCCGTAAACCTGCCGACCGCCTTTTTCGAGAACTTCGTGGCGAGGCGGAGCAAGGGGAACGTGCCCACCGAAAACATCACACGAGACGATGCCAGGTTGCGCACGAAGTTGCGCACGACGCTTCTCACGAGATCGGCACGGCGTGATGGCGCGAGCTCAGCTTGCCTGCGTCGTAGTCCGGCAATCATCGCCGGATCGTCGGTCAATGCATATCCGCCACCGAAGGTGTCGAACGTCTTGACAGAGGAAGCGCTGTAGATAGCGACTTGACCGAACGTGCCGATTCTGCGTCCGCCGAACTCACCGTTTAAGCACTGCGAGAAATCCTCAATGATGTAGACCCTATTTTCGTGCAGCATGCGAGTGATTCGTTCGACATTTGGCACGAGACCGAAGAGATACGTGAGGATGGCAACCGCGGGGCGCGACTTGACGACCTCGGCGAGTTCCTGTTCATCGAAACAGGCGGTCGTGGGATCGATGTCGACGAATACTGGTTCGTATCCGAGGTGCACGACTACGTCCAAGATCGGCTTGATCGTGATCGGCGGCATGATGACACGGCTGCCACGTGGCAGGTTGAGCTCTTGCATCGTCGCCCAAATTGCGGTTCGGGCGAACGGAAAGACGATGCACTC
>JBMTYA010000030.1:0-11909 GCA_049454015.1 Ilumatobacteraceae bacterium
CCAACGGATTAAAAGTCCGGTGCTCTACCATTGAGCTAGCGACCCAGTGGGCGTGCCGAAAACTAAAAATACTCCTCGCATACTCCGAAACGACCGCCTGAGAAGTTTACGCCTCAAGATCAGTTCTTCGCTGAGCGCATTTACCTTCCGACGGCTCTTGGCTAACGGAAAACACCCCTCAACTAGTTTCTTCTGCAATGCAGAAGATTGACGGAGTAACAGTTCTCAGCCCTTCAGACCTGTCGAACCATCTCGCTTGCCATCATCTCTCATTTCTCAACTATCGCACTCTGAACGGAGGCCCAAAGCCCCCGAAAGATGACGATGAACTCACTGAGATCTTGCAGAAATACGGCGCGGAACATGAATCGCGTTACCTCGAGGCACTGCAAAAACAACTTGTGAGTGCTGGACAAACCGTGATTGATCTCGATGTCCAACGCACTGCCCACGCCACCTACTCCACAGATGAGATTCAGTCCCGCGTAGCGAATGTTGCAAAGGCCTTTGCTGAGGGGCCTAACGCGTTGTACCAACCAACGTTTTTCCAACTTGAGAGCGATGTTGGATGGATTGGACGTGCTGACTTCTTGGTACCCAAGGAGACCCCATCTGACCTTGGCAATTACTCATTTGAGCCGTACGACACCAAGTTGGCTCGCATTGCCAAAGTAAATGCACTCATACAGCTGTGCTCGTATGCGGAACAGATCGCAATCATTCAGGGAACATCGCCTGAAGAGGTCCACATTGTTACTGGATCTGCAAAAGAAGGAACCGTCTCTGTGCGGCTTTCCGAAGTATCTGCATACTTCCGACATGTAAAGAAGGCATTTCAAGATTCGCTTGCCGGGGGATTTGATTCCGCTACTGAACCTGTACCAACGGATCACTGTGGGATCTGCCGATGGAATCGAATTTGTACCAAGACCTGGCGCGACAATGACGACGTCACCTTTGTTGCTGGTGTAACAAACAGCTACCGCGAATTACTACGTAAGGCGGGCGTAAAATCCTTGCCAGACCTTGCCAACACAACTAGTGCACCAGACGATATCCGTCCGGAAGCTTTTGAAAGACTCCAAAACCAAGCCCGACTTCAATTGATCTCGCGTGAGGCAAAAAGCGTTGATGCACTTGCCAAACCTGTGTATGAATTCGTTCTGCCCCTGCAAGAGCGCCGAGGGTTCAATCTGCTTCCCGAGCCCTCACCAGGTGACATCTTTTACGACATCGAAGGTCACCCTTACCGTGGCGAGGAGGGGTTGGAATACCTCCATGGATTGGCGTGGGTCGATGACATCGGGACAATGCACTACAAGGAAATCTGGGCCCACGATGAGGACAGTGAACGCCTCGCCCTTCAGCAGGTGGTGGATTTCATCTACGAACGAATCGCCGAACCCAAGTTTGGCGATTTACGGGTTTATCACTTCGGGCATTATGAACCTTCTGCCCTTCGCCGACTAGCTACGCGATACGCCACATATGAGACAAAGCTTGAACGGCTATTTCGAGAGTCTCGATTTGTCGATCTCTCTCGCGTCGTCACTCAAGCCCTGCGTATTGGAGTGGAGTCCTATTCCATCAAGAAACTTGAGCAGCTCTATGACTTCACTCGGGACGACCTTGTTGAAGACGGCGGGCTCAGCATCATTCACTACGAGCACTGGATCAACTCTCGAGACACCGCTCAATTCGGTGCTGAAGGAGATGCCAGGATTCTCAACGAGTTGGCGAAGTACAACCGTAACGACTGCTATTCCACCATCTATCTCCGCACCTGGCTTGAGCAACGGCGAGTCGAGCTCTTGTCGTTGCTACAAGGCGCTGAAGCAGAAAAACTGGTTCGTCCACATCTCAACACGGTCATCGACGATGAGTCGATTGGTACTGGCCTCGTTGCTCAATTAAACATTGGTCGCTTTGAGCCTGAGCTCAGTGAAAATGATGTCAATCGACTCGCACATCGGTGGCTGATGGCAGATCTTCTTGACTTCCACAAGCGAGAACGATCGGTCGAAGTATTTGAGTACCTACAGATGGTCAATAAGACAGATGCAGAGCTGTTCGACGACCCAAATGTCATTGCGGGGCTGAATTTTCTTGAGGAATTGGAGAGCACACCCGCGGCGGGACGACGGAATCATGCAGCAATTCGGCGATATCAATTTGACCCAAACCAGCTCACCAAACTTGATGTCAGCGATCAGATTACAGCAACCAATTACTACGCGCCTCCCTGAGAAGACGGTGAACGCATCGCCAAGCCATCAATCTCCTTTGAGCGACTTGATGTCGACCAAGGGATCGTCCATCTCCGGATCTCCTCTTCCTCACTCCCTATTCCCCACCCAATTGCCATTTTCGAAAACAGGTCGGTCAATAAAAAGGGTTTTGAGGATGCATTGATTGAACTTGCAACTCTTGTTCTCGATGGAGCTGATGACAAGTTTCCAGCTTCGCATGACCTACTCAGGCGCACTCCCCCCCGACTGCGCCATTTTTCTCTCAACAAGTTGAACGAAGTTGGTGAAATTGACTGGAAGTCGATCAGTCAAGTTGCTGCAGATCTTGATCAGTCGTACTTCGTAATCCAAGGGCCACCAGGTACTGGAAAGACATACTCTTCTGCCAAGGCAATTCTTGATTTGGTTCGCAATGGTCATCGCATCGGAATTGCTGCTAACACACACAACGCAGTTGAGCAGTTACTCTCCGAAATTGCCGATCATGCAAGTGACTTTGGGTTCACTAATGCAGAGCCACTTACCGTGCTGCACAAGCCACGTGACGGAGTTGATTCAGCATTTCGATCCACCACCAGCGCCGTCACTGTGACGGCAAAGACTGATAACAACAAGGTAAGTATCGAAACACCACACCACCACATCGTTGCTGGCACAAGCTTTCTCTTCACCAGCACGGCCATGCGCCAGACGGTGGACATCCTCTTTATTGATGAGGCAGGTCAGCTTTCTTTCGCAGACACACTTGGTGCATCGCTCTCGGCAAAAAATCTGGTGCTTGTTGGTGACCCTCAACAATTGAAGCAACCCACCAAGGCCGCGCATCCTGGGCACTCTGGATTGTCGGGCCTTGAATACATCAACCAGGAAGCCGATGTGGTGCCTCCCGACTATGGCGTACTTCTCAACATCACACGCCGCATGCACCCGGCAATCACCTCATTCATTTCAGAGCAGGTGTATGAGAGCAAGTTGAATTCAGAAGATCGGTGTGCAGTTCAATACATAGGAGGTGATGACGGCTTGTCTGGATCGGGGTTGCGCTGGATTCCAGTCGAACACGTTGGTCGTTCCACCTACTCACCTGAGGAGTGCGACAAGATCGTCGGGCTTTACTACGACATGATTGGGAGATCCTTCACCGACAAGGACGGCATCTCGAGACCGATGACGAGTGAAGATCTCTTTGTCATAGCGCCCTACAACCACCAAACACACAAGCTTCGTCAAGGCTTACTTGCGCATCAGAAGGCCTCATCATCTGGAGTTACCGACGAAGTTGTCAAGCGGCGAGTAGGCACGGTCGACAAAGCGCAGGGTGATGAAGCACCGGTGGTGATCATTTCCTATACATCTTCAAGTGCAGAAGATGTCCCTCGAGGAATGGAATTTCACTACAGCAAGAACCGCTTCAACGTCGCAGTGTCTCGGGCTAAAGCACTCGCCATCGTTGTGGCGAACCCTCGATTGCTCGATGTGACGTGCAAGACCATCGAGCAGGTGAAACTTGCCAACATGTTGTGCCGCTACGCAGAGGTGGCCGACACAGTCATTCTTTAAAGGTTGATTTCCTTCATCGCCGAAACATAGGTGCAATTACTGCATCTCTGACCTGATTTCGGAACATCGCCAATTAGGACTTTCACTACATCTGCAATGAATCGATTGAACTTCGTAAGGTCACGCTTCACTTCCTCATACACCGAGGGGAAGGTGATCGCAGGTTCATTCACTCCATCAAAGTTGACTTCTCCTACCGCCCACACCATCAATCCGAGTGTTTCAACTTCACGACTTTCACCCGTAGCGGGATTGGCCAGGATGTAGTCGTAGGCGGAAAGTTGCGGCCAGTAAAAGTCGCCTTTGCCGTTGTTCTTGCCGACAATCTTGGTGTCAATGATTCCGTACGTGCCGTGTTCGTAGCGGAGCAAGAAGTCATATTTGCCCACCAAGGTGAAAGGTGACGGATTCCCGTCTAGTGCAATCGGCGCACTCTGCACTTTGAGTCCAGTGCTATCAACAACCCCGACAGGAAGCGACGGTGAAAAGTGGTGCGATGATTTGTCTTTGTACCACTTCTCTTGACGGGACGACAATGAAGTGACAAGACCAGGCATCATCCCAGAGGCAACAATCCCGTGGCGGTACTTGAGCCAGAAGCAACGCTTGCAGTCATTCCATAAGAACGTCAGATCAGACGGGCTAATAGTCGTTTTGGCAAATTCAAGTGTCATGGTGACTTAACAGTCTCCCATGTGGAGCAGCCATCACATATCGTGGAGGCACAGATGGAATCTGCTCGCAAGCAAGGCAACCGACGCAAGACGGGCAAAGAGCAGTACTACACACCCCCAGCAACAGCGAGCCAGGTGGTCAAGCGGCTACTGGAGATCGCTCCACACGCGAGTGAACGGGTGTGGATCGAACCTGCTGGAGGTGCGGGAGCATTCGTTGATGCGGCCCACTTGGCAGGGGTGAACGAGGTGGTGAGTTTCGATGTCGAACCACGACACCCCAGTGTGAAACGAGGTGACTTCCTCTCGCAGAAGCTGCAATTGGCGGGAGCTGTTTCCATCGGCAACCCACCCTTTGGACGCAACAACGCCCTCTCGGTGCCATTTTTCAATTCCTGTGGTGAATACAGCGACCTGATCTGCTTCATCGTTCCAAAGTCATGGCGGAAATGGTCGGTGATTAATCGACTTCATCAGTCTTTTCATCTCATTGACGACTACGAACTGAATGTCAATTACGAAGACATGGACGGACATGATCTCTCGAAGAAGTTTTGGCTGAATACGGTGGTACAAACCTGGGAACGACGAGAGACCCCTCGCGGAAAGATCAAAGTCGAAGATCGAGGTGTAGTGAGAAGAGCGACACCTCTCACTGCAGATGTCTCGCTCACCATCTTCGGGTTTGGGTGCGGGACTTTGAAAACTGATTTCCCTCGCAAACCAAACACCACACAGATCTTTCTCACTCTGCATCACGACCGTGCCCTCGAGGCGCTACAGAGTGTGGACTACTCGCGGTTCTCACGCAATACCGCATACACTGCCGCGCTCTCACTACAGGAGATCAATTACCTCCTAAATGAATATCTCTTCGGCGACCCAGGTTTCGTTACGTCAAACCCCTGAGCATCAACCACCAATACACCTATCGAAATTTCTTCTGCGTCCAGTCTTTCAGGGTTGAGTACTCTCAATCACCCAGCGTTCGTACTCCACGGATCCGGCCTCGACTTGGACGACCGAAATGGCGGGAACGTCATAGGAGTGAAGTTGGCTAACCAGATCAACGACTTCTGCTTGGCGCTCACGTGTCGTCTTCACCAGCAGCATTACCTCGCTTGCTGTCTCTATGCCGTCGTCCCAGCGGAACTTACTCATGACTGGCCATGTATTGCCACATGCGATCAAACGTCGAGAAAGGAGCTCAAATCGAATGGAATCCGCTTCCACCTGACCTGCGCAGGTAACGAACAGATCGACGAGGCCCATGCGTAAAGACGGTACCTTCGTTGGCGGACCAAGCGAAGCGGTGCGCACAACGCGAAAAGCCTGCTCGGTACAATTACACATGGCATTCCACGCCACGCACGCATGGTCTTGACTCCCCCGCAACCAGAGCTCGCCCACCTGGACGAGGAATACCAACGCATCTGCGCCGCCTTCGACAGCGGCGAGCTTTCTGCCGCCGATGCCAGGGAACAGGTGCAAGCACTGAGTCACACTGATGAATTCGGCCGTGTGTGGACAGTGGACACGGCCAGGTCAGGCCGTCACGCCGCGTTTCGACACCAAGGGGGTGCCACACCTGCAGCGCTCTCGCCCACTTCACTCAACCCCGATCTCCTTCCACTCGATACGCAGTACCAATTCATCTGTGCTGAATTTGACCGTGGTGGAATCACCGCGAGTGAAGCGCGAGCGATGGTCAAGGCACTTCGACACGTCGACACTGAAGGTCGCACGTGGACGATAGATACGTCAAAGTCGGGCAAACATGCGGCGTTCAAGATGGAGGAGCCAGATGAATTGGATCCCCAACTAGCACCAGAGCATGAATTGGCTCCGCGACCTTCTCAACTTGATGATCCGCGATCGAACTACACCGCTCCACTTCGACGCCCTGCCACCAAGGAGCAGTCGCGGCGGACTCTCACCGTGGCAGGTGTGCTCGGCGTGGTGGTGATCGTCCTCTTCGCCGGCATGCGTTACGTCATCGACAATACGTGGGGTGCGGTGTCGGGCACGTCGGCGGACAACAACGAGATCTTCATTCCCGAAGGAGCCGTGCAAACCGTCCCGTTCGAGACCATTGCCACCTCACCTCAGTCTGGCCCACTCACCAAGATCGAGGCATACGGCACGCGTGACGAAGTGCCGTACAACGTGGACATCGAATTTGGCCGGTCAGTTTTGAACGAGGCATTGATCGTGCACCGCCGTGGCACGGTCGGTGCACCACGTGTGCTCGTGGTCGGCACCATCCATGGTGACGAGCCAGCAGGGTTGGAGGTGACTGCGATCTTGCGCACGATCCGCATCGAAGAGCCGATTGACCTGTGGATCGTCGACACACTGAACCCTGATGGCCTTGCAGCCCGCACTCGGCAGAACGCCAACCAAGTCGACCTCAATCGCAACTTCCCACGGCGTTGGGAGCCAATCGGCAAACTTGGATACTGGCAGTACGCAGGGCCGAGTGCTGGAAGCGAGCCCGAGACGATAGCGATGTCGCGTCTCGGCCAGTTGATCAACCCCCAACTCACCATCTGGTACCACCAGGATTACTTCCGCATCACTCCAGGCAGTGGCCGAGACGGTGAAATCCGCGAGCGCTATGCAGACCTCGTGAACCTTCCGTTGCTCACCATTGCAGGTGGAAGTTACAGCGGAACAGCGAACATCTGGGCTCGGTCTGTCAGCAGCAACGACGGCGTATCGATGACGGTTGAGTTCGGGCCATCGCCACTTCGCCCGGGTGAGGCTGCTGCCAATGCCAGTGCCGTGTTCACCATCGTGCGAGAGTTCTACAACCGCTAAATCCGGCGATTGGTGGTGCAATTGAGCGTGCGGTTTCTGCCGTCTTCGTAGCAATGCCGATTGGTATCACGCACCTTGTACTCATCGAGCCAATCGATCTCAGAGTCAGCAATCGTGGGAACTGAACACGGATACGAGCCGTCATCCGGGCATGGGTTGTCAACCACCTTTGCCACGACTCTCGAGATGTACCAACCAAGGGCGAGTGTGCCTTCGAGCTTCAAATGAATCCCATCCTTTTCGAACCAATCCGGGCTCGAGTAACTGAAGAGGTTCCAATTGGCAATCGTGAGTTGGGGATAGTCACCGCTCTTTTCAACGTTTCGAAGCAACTTGTTGAAATCGGTGTACACCGAACGCTCACCGCGCGATCCAGGTGCTGGAAACTTGAGTGATTCCTTCAACGTGAGCACAACGAGTTTTGCTCCGCGATAACGCGCCATCTCTGCGAGGGCACGAACCTCGCCTTCGAACTCCGTCGTCCAACTGTGGTAACCAGCCATCAGCACCACGACGTTCACCGGCTTGTTGTAGTTCTTGAGCACAGTGACTGCATTGTCTGGCACTCTGCTTTCACGGCCCTCACATGAGCGCAATGCGATCTTGCGGCAGCTCTCAACATCCAACGTATAGCTGAAGCCCTCCAAACTCCTTTGTCCATCCTCGAACCAGCGAAGTGATGCCATGGTGGAATCACCGAGCAGCAAGACGTTCACCTTCTTGGGCTCTGGTGGTGGTAGGGCCGTCACCTCCTCACTCCCCTCATCGAGATTCGCCAACTCTTCGGGCACCACGAAACGTTCGGCACGAGCATCGATACGCGGAGCGAAGCCAAAGAGCACGGTGGTGGCCGCAAACACTGCGAGCACTGAACCCAGACCCACTCCCACACTGCGCATCGAACGCAATGACAACCACTCGTTCACCCGCACTGGGTGTTCGATCGCATTGAAAGTGAGTGCCGAAAGTGCCGTAGCGAGGACGATGAGGAGTATCCAGCCAACGAGTGTGGGAGTGCCGAACTTGGCCTCCACCAATACGAAGATTGGCCAATGCCACAGGTAGAGCGAATAACTCCATGCGCCAAGGTGCTGCAGCGGCTCGACTCGCAGCACTACTTCTGGCCCATACTTTGCGCCACCCGCCACCAGTACGAAGAGTGCACCAAGGACGGGCAAGAGAGCGGCATAGCCAGGAAATTGAGTCGAGTTACTGAATGCAACTGCCGAAGCGAAAATCGCCGCCATTCCCACCCAGCCCACGGCTGCACGAATGTGCTCAGGAATCTCCGTGATCCGCGACCCATACAAGGCAAGTGCCGAACCGACAAGAATTTCCCACACACGCGCCTGTGGCAGGTAGTAGCCACCGCCTGGGTTCGTTGGGGTGAGATAGATGCTCATGATCAACGACGCCAAAATCGAACCGATGACGATCCGCCCGAGCCACGTTCGCCACGAATTCTTCGAATACCGAATGACGGCGAAGATCACGAGAGGCCACACCACGTAGAACTGTTCCTCCACCGCTAGCGACCAGTAGTGCTGGAGTGGGGATGGTGGTGTGACACCGAGCAGGTACTCACTGCTCGTGAAATAGAGGACGAAGTTGGTGGAAAATCCAATCGCACCGAGGCCAACCGTGGTGAGCTCGCGTACACGACCGGGTTCCAACATGAACACTCCAGCCGCCACCGTGACCACGGTGACGAGAAGCGACATCGGGAGCAGTCGTCGCATCCGTCGGGCCCAGAAATTGCGCAGGCTGATTTGATCGAACCGCTCGCCTTCGTCAACGAGCAACTTGGTGATGAGAAACCCTGAAATGACGAAGAACACGTCCACACCAACAAAGCCACCGGGAAAGAACTCAGCACCAGCGTGATATAGAACGACGAGCGCCACTGCAATGGCGCGCAAGCCCTCGATGTCAGCTCGGCGCTGGGGAGTGGTCGAACTCATTACCACCGATTTTGGCATTGATTCGGGTGTTGCTCGCTATGCGGCGTTCGCCAACAGCACACCCATTGCGGCGAACTGCAAGACCCCAGCGAGCACGGTGAAGAGATGCCATACCTCGTGGTATCCGAAAACGTGTGGAACGAGTCGAGGCCGTTTGAACAGAAAGAGCACCGCACCGATCGTGTAGGCCAACCCACCGAGCGCAAACAACAACAGGCTCGTGAAGCCAGCTCGTGAGTACAGCCATGGAAGAACCGCCACCACTGCCCACCCGATGACGAGATACATCGCGGCTGCGGTCTTCCGCGCCTTTCGTACGAACTTGAGGCTGATCCCCACAGCAGCAGCGCCCCAGATCGCGACAAGGAATGGGATGCCGATCTGCCTCGGCAATGCAAGGACACAGACAGGTGTGTACGTGCCTGCAATCAATACGTAGACCATGGCGTGATCGAGCTGCTGCATGGTGTGTTGAGCGCGATAACTGCGAGTGAAGAGATGGTAGGAGGCAGACGTGGAAAACAGCGCCAATAGTGAGAGCACATAGACGATCACCGTGGCTCGAGCGAGAGGTGTTGGTGCACCCCACGTGAGGACGATGCCGGCAGGGATGGTGCAAGCAAAGGCAATCGCGTGGATACGACCGCGCCAACGTGGGCGCCATTGCCCCACGAGATGGTTGAAAACTGGCGCGCGCAATGTGCCTAGAACCAGCCCCGCTTGTTCTTCACGTACGTATTCACGAAATCCTCGTCACTCTTCGTGAGGTAGAGGATTCCTTCGATCAATCCGATGATCGAGAACACGATGGAGGCAATAAAGCACGTGAAGATGGTCACGAGCAACATGATCAACCCTTCGGCCTTGTAACCAAGGATGAATTTGTGCACTCCGAAGGTGCCGAGCAAGATGCCACACACTCCCGCTGCAATCTTCTTCGAAGCGTCTGGATTCTGCTGTGGAGCAGAAGAGGCTGGATTCGGCGGCGGCATGCTCATGATGGTCCTTTCACGCGGTAACTGCAGGGTATCTCACGGGGTGTATTCGCCAGAGAGCAACCATTGACCGAATGGCACCGTCGTGTTTCGTGCCACCGTGAACACTGTGATCAACACCACGATCGACCACACGGCGCTGGTAGGTGGGTTACGCAACCATGTCATCACCGACGACCGTACAGATGTGCTCGACAATCCGGCGATGCACATCACGAAGAATCCGACGACAAAAGAAGTGACGAGCAGGTTGTGATCGGCAGCCTGAACGAGATCACCTTGTGTCAGTGCACCAACCGAGCGGGTGATGCCACATGCAGGACAATCACGTCCTGTCACTGACTTGATCGGACACTCCACTGTGTCGCCGAGACTATCCCTGTGTAGTGGCCAGTGCCTCTGAATTCATGTCGCCAAATCGGCGATGTGACTGCACGGCGCGCATGGCAATGAAGAGTGCCGGAAACACTACGGCGTAGTTGCCTGCCGAGAGCAGTAAATCGTCGATCATCAAACCGTACGTTCCCCACGAGGCCGTCGTGAGCGCGAGCAGCAGGTTCCCCGACACCGAAACACCCTTCAGGTGTGATTCGCGGGCGGCCTTCCACACCTGCGGAACGATTCCGGTGCTCCCCACCACTCCCGCGACCACTCCAAGAACGGTGAGGCTGATGCCCTGCATCACGAGTGCAAATCCATAGACAACGACGAGCAACAGGGCAAGACGCTGTTTGGGCAATACGTTCAGCCGTGCCATCTGCACGAGTACTACTCCGATACCGAGCACCGTCATCATGTTCCCCGCGGAAATGAATGGTTTTGCGGATGCAATCCCATAAACGACCCACATACTCGATCCTGAAAATCCCTGCGCCTGACTGAGAACGGCGAGGCCCTCCACCGTGTTCTTTCGCACCACCCGCCAAGCCTGAGGGATGGTGAAGGTGAACGAAAGCAACATGCACCAGGCACTAAATAGATCGCGTAAGTCCACCTGGCAACACTACGGCTCCGTCGTGCCGCGAGGTGACTTCGCTCGTTAGCGTGAAAGACGATGCAGTGCACTTACGCCGTCACCCTCTCCACCAAGCGATGGACGAACGAGACGATGACGAGCTGTGTGGAGGCCATCTCAAACTGGCTCCCCAAGAATCATGACCATCTACCCGCCAACCTCCGGGTACGCGTGCGACCGCTAGGCGACGACGACGTCTTTCGAGCGGAGTTACAAAACATCTACGCCTCCGGAGTGGATTCGATCTTGATCACCTTGGCCGCGCTGTCCGGACAGTTGGTGTTCGACCTGCGGCAACGTTTCATGCCCGCCAGTAGTGCAGTGGTGCCGGGACGACGATCGGCGCTGCCGCCGAAACGTGTACTCGAACTCGTCTCCACCATGACCAAGCATCTCGAGGTATTCGACGCCGAACGACGGGTGGATGGACATGTACGTGCCGTGACTAGTGAGCTCGATGGTCAGGCACTCGCTGCCGACTACCGCGATGCACCGGCACGAAGGTTGCCGATTATTGCCGAATTCACCAAAGGCCACGATCCTGAGCAAACACTCACTGGCCCACTCGCTGCCGACCTCGTTGGCGTGGCAGTGGTGGCACACATCAATGACGAGAAGGCCCTTCAGGCGTTCAA
>JBMTYA010000031.1:0-11890 GCA_049454015.1 Ilumatobacteraceae bacterium
TTGCTCGCGCGGTGGCAGGCGAAGCAGGTGTCGGCTTCCTCTCGGTCACCGGTTCCGACTTCATGGAGATGTTCGTCGGCGTCGGTGCGTCACGCGTGCGCGACCTCTTCCAGCAAGCCCGCAAGATGGGCCGCGCGATCATCTTCATTGACGAGATCGACTCAATCGGTCGCAAGCGCGGTGCCGGCCTCGGCGGCGGTCACGATGAGCGCGAACAGACACTCAACCAGATGCTTTCTGAAATGGACGGTTTCGAATCGTCGGAGGGCATCGTGGTCATGGCGGCGACGAACCGGCCCGACATTCTCGACGCGGCACTCCTGCGTCCGGGTCGCTTCGACCGTCAAATTATCGTGCCACTGCCCGAGGCTGAAGAGCGCCTCGCGATCTTAAAAGTGCACTCCACCGGCAAGCGCATGGGTGCCGATGTCGATCTCGAGACCATGTCAAAGGCCACGCCGGGCATGAGCGGTGCCGACTTGGCGAACCTCGTCAACGAAGCAGCGCTCATTGCGGTGCGCCGCGGGTCGACGCAAATCGAACGCATCGACTTTGAGAACGCGCGCGACCGAGTAGTGATGGGTGCGCGACGCGAGAGCCTCGCATTGAGCGCCGAAGAAAAGCGAGCCGTCGCGTACCACGAAGGCGGGCACGCTGTGCTCTCCACTGTGCTGCCCAACAGCGACCCGCTGCACAAAGTGACCATTCTCCCGCGCGGCATGGCACTCGGTGTCACGTGGAGCCTGCCCGAAGAGCGACACACATACTCGCGCGAGTACTTCCTCGACATGATCTGCAAGGCAATGGGTGGACGCGTCGCCGAGTCGATTGTGTTCGGAAGCCTCAACAGCGGCGCCGCCAACGACCTCGAACAAGCGACATCCATCGCGCGACGCATGGTGCGCGAGTGGGGCATGAGCGACACCATCGGCCCGATGGCGTGGTCAAGCCAGCAGCAGGTGTTTCTCGGCGAAGACCTGATGACCTCGGGCCGTGAGTACAGCGACGAAACGGCGAAGAAAATCGACGAAGAAGTCGCGCGCATCTTGCGCGAGCAAGAAGAGCGCGCTCGCACGACGCTGACCAAGCACCGTCGCGGTCTTGACCTCGTCGCCGAAGCGCTGCTTGAGCACGAAACCATCGACGGCGCTGCCGTTGCGCGCCTCATTCAAGAGGGTCTCGGGGCTCCGTCGATCAAAGAGCGCGCTCCTGAGAAACCGACCGAGATAGCGCCAGACACGCGACCCGACGGCGAACGCCCGTAAGTCGCGCGCTGCGCGGTCGGTCGAAATGACCGGTGCGTAGCGCGCCTACTCGTGTGCGCAACGCCCCTACTCGTGAGCGCTGCACTCCCCCGTTGGCAGTTGCGGGTCGCGACAGCGAGCCATGGCTGCCCACAAGTCGGTGGCGCTGATCGGGCCGAGGTGCCCGTAGCGCACGACGCCGAGTGAATCCGCAATCACGAGCGCCGGAACCGCGTCGATGTTGTAGCGGTCGTGGAGGTTTCGATCGCGGGCGTACTCGGCCTCTTGTACGACGACCTCTTTGCTCGCCAACACCGTTGCTTTGCGCATCACGTCGCTGCAGGTCGAGCACGTCGCTGACGTGAAGGCAACGACGAGCCACGGCGCTGCCGGCTGAGCGAAGTCCGCACGGTCGAGCTGACTCGGCACCGTGCCGCGAGGTTGCGTTGGCGGCTGCGGAGTGTGTCGGCGCCGCAATGCGACGATTGCCGCGACGGACACGACGATCGCAACGATTGCGAGCCGCCACCACAGTTCGTCTTGCACGTCAGCAATTCTCGCTGCTTGGACAACCTTCTCGCGTATCCGCGGCAGCGACTGGCACGAGCGGAGCCACACCGTCGATGGGCTGCTTACTGCCGCGCGGCACGCTTCGCTGCACCACCACCGGCTCGCTCGCGGTCACCGAAACCGTTGCTGCGGCCACCTGTGCCGCGAGCGTGATGCTCGCACCGGCACCAGGAGCGAGGGAAACCTGCTCGTAACCCGGCACCGTGACGTCACCAGCAGGTCCGAGGTAGGTGACGCTGAACGTGGCCGCCGCCGAACCTGGGTTGAAGATGCGAAGCGACGCCGGAACGTCAGGGGTCGTGCCCGACGGCGCAATCCACGAGCGCGACGGGCTCGGCGCGCCGAGCAAGACCGCACTGGCCGTTGACTTGTCGTTTTGGCGGGTGCTCACGCGCTCCACCACCACGCCGACCGACGACGATGCCGACGATGATGCCGAGGTCGCAGTGACGACCGCCGAGTAGCGGCCCGGCGTCAGCGTGCCGAGTGTGGTGGGTGCGAATTTGGTGACTCGTTTGGCCGGAGCCGTCACTACGAGAGGGTCGAGCGGCACGCCGTCATCGCGGGTGATGATGAACGTGAGCTGCTGGTCGTTGCTGAGCGGGTTGAAGATGACGAACTCTTCGTTCACCGTCTCATCTTTTTCTCCATCCGCGAAATACCAGCGATCACTCATGCCAGAGGCAGCGAGCATCATCGTGTAGCCGAGGCGTCCGCGACCGAGGTAATGCTGCGAACGTCCGACCACGACCCGACCGACGGTCGCTTTCACCGAAACGGCGATGGTGGCTTCGTTACGCGCGTCGAGCGCAGCAAGATCAAACACGCGCACCGACTCCGGTGGAATCACGACGCCTTTCAACGATTGCGGCGAACGCTCCCCGATCGATGTCACGAACGACACGTCGAGAATCGCCGAATCGAGCGACGGATTCGTCACCACCACTTGCTCGACGCTGTCTGCACCAGTGAACCCGTCGGCCAAGTACCACGAGCCAGCGGGCGACGACGCGCACGATGCCACGGCGTTGCCGGCGCGGTGCGCGGTGCGCTGCTCGACGGCAATCGGCGCACCCTGCGACTCGACGAGCGCCGAGACAAATTGCGACTGCGTGCCAACGAGCGCATCCACTTCAAGCGTCGAGCGAGCTGGCACCGCGAAGCGCTGGCGGCGTGCTGCGCCGTCGAGAGCAAATCGCGTGATGGTTCCGCCGACCGGCGACTCGCCAGAGTTCGAGATGACGAGAAGCCCGCTGATCGAGTCGTCGCTCCCGGGAACCCCTGGGCAGAACCACGTCGACGCCTTCGCGGCCGGGCGGTATTCCGGCACCACCGAGCCGAGCTCCGTGGCCTGTTCGGCTTGGCTCGTCGCACGGCGAGCCAGCGAAACCAAGCCCGCGATCGACGCAACCAGGATGAGTGCGACGACGGCACGACGCAAGAGGCTGAGTGCGTCACGACTCGCACGTTGACGTTGCTGCGCCATCACGAGACCCCGACTCGTTGTTCATCGCTGCGCAGCGAGACCTCCACCACTTCGCGTGCGGCACGAACGCGCCCGCGGAAGCGACTGGGGTTGAACGTGACGGCAAGCACCAGCAACCACAGCACTACTTGCACGCCGACCAGCAGAGGGTGGGCGAGACTCGACCGCAATTCGAGCGTGGCGGTGCCGGCCACTGGAGCATCAAAGGCGGTGGTCGCGCCGAATGCGACGCGCGGTGCGATTCGAGCACCGTCGACGCGCAACTCCCATCGGTCGGAGTACGGCACCGCGAGATGCACGGTGCCCGCCGACAGCTGACCAGTGTTCTTGGCATACGGCGTAAAGCCCGAGACGAGCGCGCCACGGCTCGTGAGCGGATCCGCAAGAAGACTTGCCTCGCTCGCCTGCTGGCTTGCGACTGCCGATCGCTCGTCGAGCACCGAAGCAGTGGGGATGGCCGCCGCATTCTCGAAAATCACGAGATCTGTCGCGGTGTACACCCTTCGAAAGTCGAGCTGGTCGGAGATGCGCGCCACGAGACCCTCAGAAGCTGTGAGCGGACGGCTTGCATATGACGTGGAGTCGCGCAGCGGCACGACCACGAAGCGAACGGCGAGCGGGGCGAGCAACCGGCCGGCACGCAACGACTCGCCGGTGACCAATACGTCGACTGCCCGTCCAAGAGAGTCGGTCATCGGGCTCGATGACGCAGGCAACGTGTCGAGGCCGGTCGCGCCACCATCGCGCAAGATGCCATATGCAAGACCAGCGGTGTCTTGTGCTGCGTTTGACTCAAGTTTCACCGACACTGCACCCGCAGGAATGAGACGCGAATCTCCGATGTACAGAACGTCGTAGTCACCAGCCCCGCTCGACATCACATCACGTGAAGCACCGTCGGTCGGCAGCTGTTCGGTGAGCCGACCGAGCGTGTCGTCGGGTTGCGACCATCGGCCATTCAGTCCAGCAACGAGCGTTGGTGCACTGGCAACGACGACGCTCACCACCGCCACGGCGCAAAAGAGCTGCCGCCACGTGAGCGACTTCGATCGACCACCAACGAATTCTGCAAAGAGCACTGCAGCGGCGAGCGTCATACCGAGCGAAGTGATGGCGGCGAGCATGAGCGGTTCTGGCATGCGTACGGAGATTGCTCCGCGCTCATGAGCAAACTGCGCAACCAGCGGCACCGCCACAAAGAGCAGGGCGCGCGTCGGCCATGCTGCGCGAGCACCGCGCGACACGAGCGCCGCCACCACGACGGGCACGTAGGCGGCAACCAACGCCCATCGCCACACGACGTTGCCCACACCGAACGATGCGATGTCGAGCAGCGACGCGTCGGTCGCCGGGTGGCCAGGCCCCACGAGTTTTTCCCACCATCCCGTACCGACGAAATCAACTGACCACGGAGCATGCAGCACCGTCGCACCAGAGATTCCGATGAGCAGCGATGCGACGAACCACCCCGACGCGCGCCACGGCGTGGCCGTCAGGAGCGACGCGACGAGCAACAACAACGCGACCAAGAGCACGACGACGAGTGCGACCGGAGCAAACAACGACGTCACCGCGATGAGCAACAACAACGACGCCAACAGCTGCGACCGACGACTGCCTGTGGAGCGAACCGATGTCTCGCGCGCCACTTCTCTCTCGTCGCGCAAGAGACCGGCCACACGGCGTGCAAAGTCGAGAATCCACGGCAGAAGCGCCCACACGACGATGGCATCGCGTCGACCATCGCGTGCCGCCATGACGCCGACGGGCAATGCGAGATACACCGCCGCACCGAACATGCGAACCCGAGAATCTCCGATGACTCCGCACAACCGCCATGCGCCAATCGCGGCAACGAAGAAGGCGCCAACCATAATCGCCGTGAGGAGACCGGCCCAGTTGCCGAAGAACACCGTGCCGAGCACCGACATTGCGCCGAGAAACGTCGGTGCGGCTCCCGTGCTGCCGAACCAATTCGGAGACCAGCCAACCAGGTACGCGCGCGCCGCATCGAAGGGCGACATGTCGTCTGGCAAGAGCGGCATCGTCTGACCGACACCGCTCAGGCCACCCCAGATGAAGTTGCGATTTCCGATGATAACGAGGGCAATCAACGCCAGACCGGCGAACGTGGTCGCTCGCGCGACTGGCGCCGACACGGCAGCAGCGACTGGCACTTCGGAGGTCTGTTGTTCGCGCAACGCACGACGGTGGCGGGCGAAGGCAGCCAACCGCGCGCTCGAACGAAGCTGCAAGCTCGCGACCTCGTTGCCAGGCACTCGACGCAACTGCCGCAGAGCGCGCCGGCGTTCAACGATGAGCGGCGCGTCGACTGCGATGGCAAGCACTGCACGAATGCTTGCGAAAGATTCCTGCCCGCGGCCGCCGAACACACCAACCACCATCTCGAGCAATGAGCCGACCAACAGTCGGAGCAACATCGACGGAAGCTGCGCGAGCGATGAACAGACCATCGCAGTGCGCACACGGTGACGCTCGCTGCGCGCAGCTTCGTGGAGCATCGTGCCGCGTGCGTGAAACGCGCCACGGTGTCGCGCGACTGCCGCCGGATTCACCACGACGCGCGCACCGAGGAGATGCACGCGCCAGCAGAAGTCGAGTTCTTCGCCGAGGAACGGAATGTTCGGTGCGAATCCTGCGACTTCGCGAAACACGTCGTTGCGCACGAGCAGACTGGCCGACGGCAAGGCGAACACGTCGCGCACTGCATCGTGCTGTTCCTGGTCGCGCTCCCCTGGGTCGACGACATCAACGAGACGACCGGCACGATCGCAATCAAGACCGACGTGCTGCAGCACGTCTGGCGCATCCCATTCCACCAACTTGGGGCCAACGACAGCAGCATTCGATCGAAATGCCTCCTCGACAAGGCTCGACACCGCGTCTGGCTGCAGGGCAACGTCATCGTGCAGAACAAGGAAGAAACCGTCGCGACCGTCAACGAGGGACAGTGCTTGATTGGCGACCGGCCCGAAGCCGGGGTTGCCCTCTACGGTGCGAACCGTCGCCGACGCAAACACCTCGCGAACCCGACCGGCTACCGACTCTGGAGTGGTGCTGGTGACGAGGGCGACCAGGCGCATATCGGGGTAATCCTGGGCGGCGAGGCTGGCCAGCGTCTCTTCAAACCAGCCACCAGGCTCATGGACGACCATGACCGCCACGACCGGTGGGGCGACGGTCGGGCGCTCCGCTGCGGGAATCGTCACGACCGTCATATTCTACCGATGACGAATGCCACAAACAGCCGCACGCGCTGTGCTTGCAAAAGTTAGCACTTCTCGTTAGGGTTCCAGACGGGTCACTGACCCATCCCACCAGCCACTTCATCCGCAAGGAGCACGACATGCCCGCACTCAAGATCAACAACCCACTCAAGTCGCTCGACTTGACCTCGTTCGACGTTCGCAAGCTCGACGTTCGCAAGCTCGATGTCCGCAAGATCACGACCGAAGTTCGTGACCGCGCCGAGGATGTCACTCAGGACATCGTTCGTCGCCTCCCCGTCGAGCAGGCCCGCAAGGCCGTCACGCCGGCCGCGAAAGTCGCCCGCGACGCCGCGTATGTTGCTGTTGGAATCGGCGTCATCGCCACGCAGCGCGTGAACGCCGGTCGCTACGACTTGCGCGAGCGCGTTGAAGGCGTGCAGCAGCGCATCAGCGAGATTGCACCGAAGGTTCGCGACGAAGCGCAAGCAACCGCTCAGCGCGTCATCGACGAAGCGTCGGAGAAGGTCCGCGCACTGGTCGAGCGCCGCAAGGGCGCTGCCAAGGCAAGCACCACAGTCGCCTAAGACCACCACAAGAGTGCCGCGCACAGCGGCGCAGCACTGACAGCCGCAAAGAGCGGCACGTTTTCCAGCGAGCCGAGGTGAGTAGCCTCGGCTCGCTTGGTGTTTCTCACCCGTTCATCAACTGACGGCGGTCTCGTCTCCCCTGACTCGCCCAACAATGCCGACATTGGCACACCTTTGGGTGCCGACGTCAATGCGGATGTTGCTCGTGGAAGTGGCAGTCGTGCGGCGCGCTCGGCATTGCCGTCGGGCAGCCTCACCATCGGCGCTGGCCTTCTTATCGGCGGGGTCTCTATCTACGTGTTTTTCCGGCTCGGCCAGGAAGCGCTCGGCCAAGACGGCTTCAAACCGATTGTCTCGTTGTGGTTCGTGATGTTCGCCCTGGTGCCCGGCTTTTTCTTGCCGCTTGAGCAGGAGATCAGCCGCGCAGTCGCACATCGCCGCGCACTCGGCGACGGCGTACGACCCGTCATTCGCAAGGTGTTGCCGGTTGCGGCAGGCATCACGGCGGCGCTCATTCTCACCGTCTTGGTGCTGCGAAATCGGTTCACCAACGACTTCTTCGAGGGCTCGGCAGTGGTGACGCTTGCCCTCCTCATCGCACTCATCGGGTACGCGCCATTCCACATCGCGCGCGGAATTTGCTCTGGGCTCGGGCACTTCCGCATCTACAGCACGATGATCGCACTCGACGGCCTCCTGCGTGTGGTGCTGTGCGCGGTGTTTCTCGTCGCCGGTCTCGACAACGTGGGCCCGTACGCGCTGATGGTGGCGATCGTGCCGATGACCATCGCGCTCGGTGCGTTCGTGTCTGGCAGGTTGCGCAGCGGCGAGGGCTCGCCAGCGACGTGGACGGAACTTGCCCCGAACCTCGGCTGGTTGTTGCTCGGCACGCTCTGCGCTGGCGCCCTCATCAATGCCGGGCCGCTCACCGTTGACATTCTCGGCGAAGGCAGTGAACCAGAACTCGTGACTCGATTCGCCAATGCGGTGCTGCTGGCGCGAGTTCCGCTCTTTTTGTTTCAGGCGGTACAGGCGGCGATGCTGCCGCGGCTCGCGCGCTTGGCGGCACTCGGCGATGCGGCGGAGTTTCGCGACGTGTTGCGGCGTCTCTTCACACTGGTTGGCGGCGTCGGCATCATCGGTGTCGTAGGCGCGTTCGTCGCAGGGCCATGGGCGCTCGAGCTCGTCTACGAAGGCGGCATTGACCGCCGCACCATCACCTTGCTTGCACTCGGCAGTGCGGCGTACATGTTGGCGGCGGCCTGCGCACAATCGGTGCTGTCAATGTCGGGGCACGTGTATGTGGCAATCGGATGGGTGACGAGTTTCGTGACGTTCGTCGCGACAGCAGCATGGTCGAGCGACGATTTGTTCCTACGTGTCGAGCTCGCGCTCATTGCGAGCGCGGTCGTGGCGCTCGCGGTTTTTGGGGTCGGGCTGCGGACTTACTTTGCGCGCTTGGCTTCGAGATCGAGGTCGTGACGCACCATCATCTCGACGAGCGCCGGGAAGTCGACCTCGCGCTTCCAGCCGAGCGTCTTCTCGGCCTTTGACGCATCACCCACCAACAAGTCGACTTCTGCCGGGCGGAAGTACTGCTTGTCTTGGCCGACGTACTTGCGCCAGTCACCCAAACCTGCGCACTCGAATGCAAGTTGGAGGAACTCAGTGATTTCGTGAGTCTCGCCCGTGGCGATGACGTAGTCGTCGGGTTTGTCTTGCTGCAGCATAAGCCACATTGCCTTCACGTAGTCGCCGGCGTAGCCCCAGTCGCGCTTGGCAGCGAGGTTGCCGAGCAGCAATTTGTCTTGCAGGCCGAGCTTGATGCGCGCCACCGAACTGCTGATCTTGCGAGTGACGAATTCATAACCGCGGCGCGGCCCCTCGTGGTTGAAGAGGATGCCCGATGACGCGTGTAGCCCGTACGACTCGCGATAGTTGACCGTCATGTGATGGCCGAACACCTTCGCCACGCCGTATGGCGAGCGCGGGTGGAATGCGGTCATCTCGGTCTGCGGAATCTCACGAACCTTGCCGTACATCTCCGATGACGAGGCTTGGTAGAAGCGAATCGGATTTTCTTTTTCGCCGCCGACCAAGCGAATCGCTTCAAGCATGCGCAAAACGCCGAGGCCGGTCACGTTGGAGGTCAGTTCGGCCTGCGTGAACGAGATGGCGACGAACGAGATGGCGCCGAGGTTGTAGATCTCGTCGGGCTGCACGGTGCGCAGTGCGGCGACGAGGCTCGCGAAGTCGGTCAAGTCGCCACTCACGATGCGAATGAACGGAAACTCGGCGAGCAGCGGACCGGTCTTGGGGTTGTTCTGACCCTTCATGAGGCCGTAGACCTCGTAGCCCTTCTCGTGGAGGAACTCCGCGAGATGCTGACCGTCTTGGCCGGTGATGCCCGTGATGAGCGCGCGTGGCATTGGGACAAGGCTACTCGTACGCTCAATCAGGTGACTCGCCGCAATGATGTGCGCGATGACGCAGCAGCTATCAACGGCGGCGTCGTAGTCATCGCCGGTGGTGTCGGCGCCGCACGCTTCTTGCGTTCGTTACGACTCGTCGAGCCCGCTCGCCGGGTGACCGCACTGGTGAACACGGGTGATGACACCGTCGTGAACGGTCTGCACGTGTCGCCCGACATCGACACCGTCATCTACACGCTGGCTGATGCCATCGACCCAGAACGCGGTTGGGGCTTGCGCGATGAGACATGGAGAGCGATGCAGTCGCTACCCCGTTACACAGCGGTTCGCGGCGCAGGCTCGGCGGCTCCGAATGACTGGTTCAATTTGGGCGACAGAGATCTCGCGACACACCTGTACCGCACGGCACGGTTGTCTGAGGGCGCCACGCTGAGCGAAGTGACGCAAGAGATCGCCCGCGCGTGGAATTTGGGGTTCCGCGTGGTTCCGATGAGCGATGACCGCGTCGCCACACGAGTGGTGCTCGCTGCCAACGCCACGTCGCATGACGGCCACGCCTACCAGCAAGGCGAAACGATTTCGTTTCAGGAATACTTCGTGCGGCTGCGCCACGATGTGGCGGTGCAACGCGTGGTGTTCGACGGTGTCGAGATGGCGCGTGCCAACGGCATCGACGAGATCAGCGACGCCAGCATCGTCGTAGTCGCACCGTCCAACCCCATCGTGTCGATCGGCCCCGTGCGTGCACTGCGCGGAATGAACGAGGCACTGTCGAGTCGCCGTAGCGCGGTGGTCGGCATCTCGCCGATTATCGGCGGCGCGGCACTGAAAGGCCCGGCCGACCGCATGCTGCGCGAACTCGGTATGGAACCGAGCGCCCTCGGCGTCGCACGCCTTTACGCAGACATCTGCGGAACCTTCGTCATCGACAACGTCGACGCAGCTCTCAAGCCGCACATTGAAGCCCTCGACATGCGATGTATCGTCACCGACACGATCATGAAGCAAGAGTCAGTCGCCCGCGCGCTCGCCGCGACCGTGCTTCAGGCGGTGGCGTGATGTCGCGACTGAGCGCCTGGGGCGTGGTTGGATTTCCCGAAGTGAAGCCCGGCGACCAGCTCGCCGACTTGATCGTTAACGCATGCCACAACGAACCCAACGGCCCATTGCTCGACCGCGACGTGCTGGTGGTGACGCAAAAAGTGGTCAGCAAGGCCGAGGGTCGGTTGGTCTCAGTCAACCCTGACGACCCGCTCAGCCACAAGGCGCTCGTCGAAAAAGAAGCCGTGCGCATCGTGCGACGACGCGGAGACCTCATCATCACCGAGACTGAGCATGGCTTCGTTTGCGCCAACAACGGCGTCGACCTCTCGAACGTCGAGCGCGGACAGGCGGCGCTCTTGCCAAAAGACTCCGACCGCTCGGCACGACGTATTCGCGACGTGGTGCGCGCCAAGCTGGGCGTCGAAGTCGGTGTCATCGTGAGCGACACGTTCGGACGCGCCTGGCGCAAAGGTCTGACTGACGTTGCCATCGGCGTGGCAGGTATCGCAGCCGTGCTTGACCTGCGCGGCACACCAGATGCACTCGGTCGCGTGATGCAGGTGACGGAAGTGGCGATTGCCGACGAGTTGGCAAGCGCCGCGGAACTCGTGATGGGAAAGTCAGCGGGCATCCCTGTCGCAGTCGTGCGTGGCGCGGATGCATCGTGGTTCCGCGAGGCGTCGGTGCAAGAGCTCGTGCGACCGCCGCAAGAAGACCTGTTCCGCTAAGCGCTCGCCTGGTTGAGCACTTGCTGCGCGGCGATGCAGTTAACAGCGAGTTAGTTCGCGACGACCCAGTTCGCAGCGAGTTAGTTGGCGACGAGCTGGTCGTTTACGACCACACCGTCGGCCACCGAACCCATCACCGAGCACCCGGTGACTCGGGCGTTCGCGCCGATCACGGCGCCTGGAAAGATCACCGACGACGTGACCACCGCACCGTCGCCGATGCGAGCGGCGGCTCCGACGACGCTGTCTGACACTTGTGCAGTCGAAGCGACGCGAGCAGACGCATGCACGGCGACGTCTCGGTCGCTGCGACGACCACCCACGAGGTCGAGGTTTGCGCGACGATACGTGTCGGGTCGGCCGGCATCGAGCCAGTAGTCGTCAGTCGGGTGCGCAAACAGTGCACCACGGCGCACCAGTTCGGGAAACGTCGCCCGTTCAATGGAAAGCGGCGCATCACCGGGCATCAAGGCGAGCGCAGAGGCCTCTAGCACGTACGTGCCGGCGTTGACATGACGACTGGTCGATGTGCCAGGTGCCGGCTTTTCGATGAACCCGCGAACTTTGTT
>JBMTYA010000032.1:0-11789 GCA_049454015.1 Ilumatobacteraceae bacterium
AAGACGACGGCATCGTGTTTGCCGAAGTCGACATCGAGCAAGTGCCGGGCACGGCAGAGATCGTGGAGAAGGTCAACAACGGCAACCAGACGGTGCCGACGTTGGTGTTCTCCGACGGGTCGGCGATGACCAACCCGTCGTTGGCCAAGGTCAAGGAGAAACTCGCAGCCCTCGCCGGCTGAACTGGGTCGCCCTCAGAGGGGGGGCAGATAATTCACCTGGTGTTTACCTTGTCGCTAGACCTGCTTTAGCGCCAGCGGCGAGGCTTAGCGTCTGTGACGACGGCGACGACCCCCACCCCGCGGGAGATGACGGTCATCTACAGCCGGGCTGACCGAGTGTTCCGTCGCATTGTCACCGCAGGCGCCCTCACCTCTCTGCTTCTCCTCGGTCTGATTGCCTCATTCCTCATACTTCGAAGCGCTGAGACCTTTCGCGAGTTTGGAATCAACTTCATCACCGGCTCTGAGTGGTTCTCGGCCGGTGAGGATCCCATCGGCGGCGCCGACGTAGGAAGTAGCGAGGCAGGGGACGGCAGTGTGTTCTCAATCGGTCCGATGATTCTGGGCTCCATCATCGTCGCATTGATTGCCATGTGTTTCGCGGTACCGCTGGCGATTGGGGGTGCTCTCTACATTGAATTTTATGCTCCGCGAGCGATACACAAATTCCTCGTGTCGCTTCTCGACCTGGCAGCTGCGATTCCTTCGCTGATTTTTGGACTTTGGGGAATCGAGGTCTTCACCAGTTTTGGCGTTCGCTGGGCGACTCTGCTCAACGACCGCCTGAGTTTCATTCCCATTTTCAGTGTGGAGTTTGAAAACTTCGGACGCAGCCCGTTTGTTGCTGGCTGTGTGCTCGCTGCTCTCGTGGTTCCGATCACGACCTCGGTGGCGCGCGAGGTTTATTCGCGCACTCCGCGCGACCTCATCGACACTTGCTACGCGTTGGGTGGCAGTAAATGGGGCGCGATTCGAGCAGTCGTTATGCCGTACGGACGGAGTGGTGTGATTGCAGGGGCCATGCTTGGTCTCGGCAGGGCGCTTGGTGAGACCGTGGCGATTTATCTCATGCTCAATCTGGTATTCAAATATTCGTACCAAATTTTGGATTCGGCAGGCGGAAACGTTGCCTCGATGATTGCCCTCAAGTTCGGGGAGGCAACCGATAAGGAGATATCTGCCCTGATCGCGTCAGGCCTCGTGCTCTTCGTAATCACCTTGATCGTGAACATGGTCGCATCATCCATCGTGCAGAAAACAACACCGCGCGCATGACTGCCGTCTCGGTGCCATCGCCGGCTCAAGCTGAACCACAACGTCCGTGGGCCACTCCACGGCGAAAACACGTAATCTCCGCAAGTCGTCTCCTCATGATTGCGATTGCTGCATATGCACTTACGATCGTGACTCCTCTCGCGGGAATTGACGGTTGGGCGTTGGCCTATTTACTTCTGAATATCGTGTGGGTGCTCGGGGCGACCTGGCGTATGGGCGCAAAAGAAAGGCGAGATGCGATACTCCGCGTTGTAATAACGTCACTAGGTTTTCTGGCCTTCGTTCCGTGGCTCTCCATCTTCATTTCGGTGACTCTCAAGGGCTATCGAGCCTTGTACCCGGGATACTTCACGGGCGATATGCGAGTCACGACACCTGACGATGAACTCAACCTTGGCGGCGCTGGACACGCAGTGCTCGGCTCATTGATCATGGTTGCCATCGCTACTGTCGTGACGCTGCCGCTCGGAATTCTCAGCGGCATCTACTTGACGGAAGTGCGAGGCCGACTCACCTTCCTCGTTCGATTCATCGTTCAGTCAATGGCGGGCGTGCCGTCAGTGGTGGCTGGCCTCTTCATTTTTGCCACCATCGTTCGCACGATGGGTAAATACTCCGGTCTCGCTGGTGGCCTTGCCCTCGCAGTGTTGATGTTGCCGACCGTTTCGCGGACAGCAGAGGAAGTCTTGAAACTTGTGCCAGACGATCTGCGAAATGCCGGCTACGCGTTGGGTGCACGGCAGTGGCGAACCGCTCTCATGGTTGTGCTGCCCACTGTCCGAGCTGGTCTCGTCACTGCCGCAATTCTCGGAATTGCGCGAGTGATCGGCGAAACCGCCCCACTCTTGCTGACTTCGCTGAATACGAATGGTTTTGTCTTTAATCCAATCGGTGGAACCGTTGCATCTCTGCCAACGTACATCTTTGCGATGTTTATGTACGGTACGGAATATTCCACTGCCCGCGCTTGGACCGGCTCTCTGGTACTGCTCATTTTCGTTCTGTTCTTCTTCCTTCTGGCGCGCCGGCTCGGCGGAAGGAATACAAAGAGTGTCAAGGCGATGGGAAAGCGCAAGTAGAAAATGGTTACCACACAAAGGACGCAAATCATGACGAATCAAACCGCGAACGAGTCCACCGTGTCTTCGGGAAGCGAGACGCCTCAGTTTCGTGGACTCGAGACGCGCGGCGCGCACGCGTGGTTCGGCAAGCATCACGCCCTCTCCGATGTCTCACTGCGCTTTCCTGAGCGCACCGTGACCGGCTTGATTGGTCCGTCTGGCTGTGGAAAGTCCACCTTCATTCGTCTGCTCAATCGCATGCATGAGTTCATTCCTGGCGCAGCGATGGCTGGCTCAGTGTTGCTCAACGATGAGGACATTTATTCACCAGAACAAGACCCCGCCATGATTCGATTGAAAGTTGGGATGGTGTTCCAGAAGCCGAATCCCTTTCCAGCAATGACCATTCGCGAGAACGTCCTGGCCGGCATCAAATTGGCACATCTGAAGCGATCAGATCACGATGACATCGTCGAGAAATGTCTCACCAGAGCTGGCTTATGGAAGGAAGTAAAAGACCGACTCGGGGCATCTGGCGGCTCACTTTCCGGTGGACAGCAGCAGCGGCTATGCATCGCTCGTTCTCTGGCTGTTGAACCGCAGGTGCTGCTGATGGACGAGCCGTGCTCGGCACTAGACCCTGGCAGCACGCTGCGCATTGAAGAGACAATTAAGGAGCTCGCCGAGAAAATCACGGTCATCATCGTGACCCACAACATGCAGCAAGCCAGTCGCGTCAGCGACTATTGCGCTTTTTTCCTCACTGACGGCGGACCGGGGTATCTCGTCGAAGCTGATTCCACTCGGAAGATGTTTACAAACCCCAATGACTCGCGCACTGCCGACTACGTTCAAGGCAAATTCGGCTGATCGGCTCGTTCACTTCGAATTCACCCGCTGGTTGCCCGGCGGACAGTTTTGTGTCGGTTTGAGTTCAGGGCTGTTGCCTAGTTTTCGAGTGCATCAGAAATCAACTACAAGGAGAAACCATGAAGATTCGCATGAAGCGTCTCGCAGCAGTGCTCATCACGGCTGCAGGCGTATTGTCAACGGCCTCGGTTGCCAAAGCTGAGGATGTCACTGGAGGTGGAGCGTCATTCCCAGTACAGTTCCTGACTCCTGCCATTGCTGAATTCAACAGGACTTTCAGTCACAACCTCACCTACACCTCGACTGGGTCGGGTACCGGTAAGCGAAATTTCAAGAACGGAACGTTCAAGTTCGCAGGCACTGACTCCGCGGTCGGTTCGTCGGACTTGCCGTCGTTTGAATGGACGTACATTCCGTACGTCGCAGGTGCGATTGCCGTTGCATATCGACTCGACGAGCTCCAGGGTGCAACCCTCTCGCTGAGCCCGCAGACACTCAATGGAATCTTTGGTGGCACCATCGAAACGTGGAATCACCCGAGCATCGCTGCTGACATCAAAGCCAATCCAACTTGGGCAAACTCAAAGAAGAAGAGTGATGTCCGTGGTGCTACTGCGCTGTGGGAAAACGTCTCAGCAACTTCTGCCAAAATCACCGTCTCAATGCTTCCTGCGACACTGAAGTCGAACAAAGGCAAGAAGATTGAGTGGATTGATGACACGGCGAAGAAGGTGCTGAAGACTGTCACTGTTGGCACGAAGGCCGAAGTCAATATGACTTCACCAATCAAGCCGAAAGATACCTTCTCAATCAAGGTTGGTGGCAAGACGGTTGCCACTTTCAAGCAGATCACTGTGACCCTGCCGAACAAGCCGGTAATCGTGGTGTATCGAGCCGACACATCGGGCACGACGAACAACTTCTGCCAGTACATGCGTGGAGCCGTGAACTCCGACTGGGCGATTAACGACGCCTTCCAGTCCTGTGTCCCGGGTGGTATCACAAGGTTCGGCTCACGTTTCGTGGGCCAGCCCCAGAACAACAACCAGGCCAACTACATTGCCGACACGAATGGAGCTATCGGCTACGCCGAAGTTGCATATGTGACCGATCCAACCCGCGCTGCCAAGGGTATTCGCGGTGCGAACATTCGCAATGCCGCTGGCAAGTACGTCGCCCCGACCGCGGCTGGTTACAACTCGCACCTGGCGGGTGGAACCCAGGATGCTCGTGGCTTGATCACCTTCAACTGGAATCAGTCCACTAACACCACGGCGTATCCGCTCGGCGCTGTTACCTACGGCCTGTGCCAAACCAGTTCAGACGCAAAGAACAAGGTCGTGAGCCAATTCTTCCAATGGATGCTCACGGACTTCGGTCCGAAGAACGCGGAAGCTCTGGGCTACACCCCACTGCTCGGCGCTACTGCGGCCAAGGGTGTTGAGTTGGCAAAGAAGTGCGGCGCAAGCTGATTATTGCGAAGTGAGTCGAAACGACCACCTGGTCGTTTCTTGGAAGGGTCCCGGGCGAAAGCCCGGGACCCTTTCGTTGCTATCTCGAATGACCAAGCAGTTACGGGGGACAGAGAAAGGAAGTGTGCTTAGCGACGCAGCAGCCGAAGTGCCGGAAGCGCAAGTGCGAGACCTACAAGTTGCATCACGATGAACATCGGCACCGATCGAGGGGCGATGCCAGCAAATGAGTCGCTGAACGCTCGAGCGATGGAGACTGCAGGGTTCGCCAGCGAGGTTGAGGACGTGAACCAATAGGCCCCGCCGATCCACACGCCCACGGCAACGGGCATCGAATCTGCACGATGCTTGCCAATGAGAAAGATCACAAGTAACAGCCCGAACGTAGCAACCACTTCGCCCATCCAGATGCCCCCACCGTCACGAACTTTGGTTGATGGACCAAGCGGGTCGAGGCCGAACATGAGATTTGCAACGAGAGCCCCAAGGATGCCACCGACAGTTTGCGCCACGAAGTAGGGCAGTACGTCTCGCCACGGACGCCCATTCAGCACGCAGTCGGCAATCGTGACCACCGGGTTGAACTGGGCGCCGGAGATCGGGCCGAACATCATGATCAACGCGATAAGTGCGCCGACGGTGGCACCAGCGTTGGCCAGCAACTGCAATGCGACGTCATCGGTGAGGTTGGTCGCCATGATTCCCGACCCCACCACGCTGACGATGAGTAGAGCTGTGCCGAGGCCCTCTGCGACGAGGCGTACCGTCAACGATGGAACGCTCGTAGCCCCTGCTGGGGCGTTTACTGAGCTCACTGAGTGCTGACTCCCATGTCGCGAATCAAGTCTTCCACTCGCTGCTTGATTGCATCGCGAATAGGGCGTACCGCAGCCACATCGAGCCCTGCTGGGTCGTCGAGTGCCCAGTCTTCGTAGCGCTTACCGGGGAAGACGGGGCAGGTGTCGCCGCAACCCATGGTGATAACGACGTCAGCAGCCTGCACGATTTCCACCGCGAACGGCTTGGGGAACTCATTGGCGATGTCAATGCCGACCTCCTGCATCGCTGCGACTGCCGCAGCATTCAAGTCTTTTCCGGGTAGTGAGCCTCCGGAATACACCTCGATGCGGCCCTTCGAAAGGCTTCGCAGCCATCCGGCAGCCATTTGCGAGCGACCTGCGTTGTGCACGCAGACGAAGAGCACCGATGGCGGAGTGTCGGTGATGAGGCCCCGCACTTTCGCCAACGCTCGGAGACGGTCGTCCGCATAACGCGTCGTGAACACCGGAATAAAACTGCGAACTTTCGCGTCGGCAAAGCTGTTGTACGACTCGGTGACGACGGGTCGGATGTCGGACTCGTCGAACTTGCCGGCGTACTTGCGGGCGAGTTGGCTGACCGAGTGGTCAATGATCTCATTCTCTTCGGTTGGCTGGTACAGACTCATTGCTGATTTCCTTTCTTGGTGGTGGGATCTTTGACTGCGGCGATAGGGGAGATACGTTCGGCGAGTTCTTCAAATGCCTGCTCGAATGCCCGCGTCGATCCGTCTACGACCGGGTCAGGAATCGACCAGTGCAGTCTTGACATTGGTCGGCTAGCACCTCGAGTGCCTGTGCCGGCGAGGTCGTCATGCGCTTGGTCGCAGACAGTAATGACGGTTGCCCCGCGAATCAGGGCAGGTGTCGCAGTAGTCGGCCGGGCAGCACCGAGACTGATGCCGTGTCGTTGCGCCGTCTTCAGTGCAAGAGGGTGGATGTGCTCCGCCGGCTCAGTGCCGGCGCTGCGGGCGGGCTCTCCGGTGAGTCGATGCCAGAGCCCGGCCGCCAGTTGCGAACGTGCCGAGTTGTGCGTGCACACGAACACCACTTTCTGAAGTGGGGCACGCGGCGCGAGCAAGTGTCGGTGTTGCGGCACTAGTCGAACGAATCGTTTGCGACCGTCGGCGTGCGATGTCGTGCGTTCGACTAATCCGGCAGTCTCGAGCACGTCGAGGTGGTGCGTGAGGAGAGCAGAAGAAACTTCGAGCCATTCGAGCAGTTCGCCGGGTGTGCGGTCGGAAACCGCTAGCTCGTCAGCGATGCGTAGTCGCAGTGGGTCGCCGAGCGCGGCAAATAGGGCCGCGCGGGACGCGTGCGAAGTCATGTTGTCACTATAACTCTCTCAATAAATATTGAGAGATATTCTGTGGTGAATTTTGAGTGAACTTATTTGTCGTCTTGCTCTCGCAAGAACCTTTCGAACGCATCACCGAGATCGTCTGCACTCGGGATGATGGTGTCGTTGCGGCGGTCGTACTCGCGCTCCAAGGTGCGCACGTATTCGAGCGTCTCTTCGTCGTCTTCTATTGCGGCATCGTGCATCTCTGCCCAGTGCTGAATGTCTTCATACAGCCCGGCGTGGTTGGTGGGCACCCCGAGCACCGACTCGAGATGCCGCAAGAGTGCGGCCGACGACTTGGGGTGCTCGGAAGACGACAGATAGTGCGGCACGCCGACGCGCAACGACACTGGTGCGATGCGGTCACCGTCGAGTCGCTGCTGCAATACGCCAGCAACACCAGTCGGGCCCTGATACTGCGGTCGCGAGAGGCGCAGTTTGCCGGCGAGCGCTGAATTGGTCGTACTCCCGGTGACGATGGGGCTTCGCGTGTGTGGCACGGTGTCGAAACTTGCACCGATCGTCACGAGTGCACCACAGCGCAGCTCGCGTGCGCAGCGCACCACGCTGCCGACATAGGTCTGCCAGTGAGTGTGTGGTTCGACACCCGACAGGATGACGAGGTCGCGGGAGCCGTCGTCGCCACGCGCGACGACGATGTCGTTGTTCGGCCAGCGAATCTGGCGCTCGCCATCTTCGTCGATGTACGCCTCTGGGCGTTGTTGGGTGAAGTCGTAGAACGGGTCGGAGTCGATCGAGGCAACCGTCACGCACTCTCGTGCGTCAAGCACGCGTTCCAGCGCAGCAGTTGCCGCTGACGCTGCATCGAACCAACCTGCGAGTGCGACGAGCATCACTGGGCGGCGCAGCGGGGCAACTTCGTCGGCATGCGACTCGAGTACGTCGTCGACGGTGGGGTAGTCGTCGGAACTCACTGGCGCAGCCGTTCGACAACGAAATCGACACAGGCCGTGAGTGCGGCGACGTCTGCGGGTTCGACAGCCGGGAACATGCCGACACGCAACTGATTGCGGCCGAGCTTGCGATAGCCGTCAGTGTCCACGATGCCGTTGGCACGCAGGGCTGCATTCACGTCGTTGGCGCTAACACCGTCGAGATCGATGGTGGCGACCACGTTTGATCGCTGCGCGACGTTGGCGACGAACGGCGATGCGTAGGTGCTCTGCGCGGCCCAGCGATAGATGATGTCTGCCGACTCTGCCGTTCTATGTGCGCACCAGACGAGGCCACCCTGCCCGAGCATCCAGCGCACCTGCTGGTCAAGCAAGAAGATGGTTGCAATCGCCGGGGTGTTATACGTCTGGTCGGAGCGCGAGTTGTCGAGGGCGATTTTTATGTCAAGCGATGCAGGGGTCCAGCGCTTGGTGGCAGCGAGCTTTTCGATGCGGGCGATTGCGCGCGGTGAGCAGCAGGCGATCCACAGCCCGCCGTCGCTGGCGAACGACTTCTGCGGCGCGAAGTAGTAGACGTCGACTTCGCTCGGCGACCAAGCGAGGCCACCAGCTGCGGATGTGGCGTCAACGATCACGAGCGCGTCCTCGCTACCGGCTGGGCGGGTCAGTCGCATCGCCACACCGGTGGACGTCTCATTGTGGGTGAGGCAGTACGAATCGATATCCGGCTCCGCGACGGCGTTGGGGTGGCTGCCCGCAGCGCTTGAGATGACCGACGGCGCGTCAAGATGCGGTGCAGATGCAACGGCGTCGGCGAATTTCTGAGAGAACTCCCCGAACACGAGGTGCTGGCTGCGCTTCTCGATGAGCCCGAACGTGGCGACGTCCCAGAACACGGTGGAACCGCCGTTGCCGAGCACGACTTCCCATCCGTCAGGCAACGAGAACAGTTCTCGCAAACCGGAGCGCACCGAACCGACCAACGATTTCACCGGGGCCTGCCGGTGCGAGGTGCCCATGAGGCGCCGCCCCTCGTTGGCGAGAGCATCGAGTTGAGCGTCGCGCACCTTCGATGGCCCACAGCCAAAGCGGCCATCGCTCGGCAACATCGACGACGGAATCTTGATTGTCGTTGGGCTCGCGTTCGTCACCGTCTTAGCATGGCAGGGATGTCTACGAGTTCAACACCGTCAAACAAGAAATCAAGGGTGTCGGCTCGACTGGCAGCTATCGCCGAGTCGGCCACGCTCGCAGTTGATGCCAAGGCAAAGGCTCTGCAAGCAAAAGGTGAACACGTAGTGGGCTTCGGTGCGGGGGAGCCCGACTTCCCGACGCCCGAGCACATCGTTGAGGCCGCCGTCAAAGCTGCGCGCGACCCGAAGGCGCATCGCTACACACCTGCGGCCGGCCTTCCGCAACTTCGCGAGGCCATCGCGGCGAAGACGAAACGCGACAGCGGGTTCGAGTGCCAGTCTTCCCAGGTGCTGGTGACAGTCGGCGGAAAGTACGCAGTGTTCGTCGCATTTGCAGCGTTGTGCGACCCGGGTGACGAAGTGATCTGCCCGGCGCCGTACTGGACGACGTATCCCGAAGCAATTGCGCTGTCGGGTGGCGTGCCAAAAGTGATTGAAACGACCGAAGAAACCGAGTTCAAAGTGACGGTCGAACAACTCGAGCGAGCCAAGACCCCGCGCACAAAAGTGCTGCTCTTTGTTTCACCAGACAACCCGAGTGGCGCGGTGTACTCACGCGAAGAAACCATCGCCATTGGCAAGTGGGCCGCGAAGAACGACGTGTGGGTCGTGACCGACGAGATTTACGAGCACCTCACGTACGGCGGTCATGAGTTTCACTCGATGCCCATGCTCGTGCCGGAAATCGCCGATCGCTGCGTGATTGTAAATGGTGTCGCAAAGACTTACGCCATGACTGGCTGGCGTGTGGGCTGGATGATCGGGCCCTCCGATGTAATGAAAGCGGCAATCAACTTCCAGAGTCACACCACATCCAACGTGTCGAACGTGGCGCAGTTCGCTGCTCTTGCCGCTCTCAACGGCGGGCTAGACGACGTCGTGCGAATGCGTGCAGCGTTCGAGCGTCGCGGCAACTTGATGCACCAGATGCTGAAGGAGATTCCGGGTGTCACATGCATGAAACCGCAAGGTGCGTTCTACTGCTTCCCGAACTTTGCCGGGTTGCTCGGGCGAAATCTCTCCGGCGTGACCGCGTCGACCACACTCGAGTTGGCTGACCTGGTGCTCGAGCGCGCCAAGGTGGCATTCGTGCCGGGCGAAGCCTTCGGCGCGCCGAGGTATGCGCGTTTTTCGTTCGCCCTCGGTGACGACGACTTGCGCGAAGGAATCTCGCGTATCGCGGCACTCGTCGCAGGCTGATCTACAGCGTCGTTCGATTGTCGGCGGCATCCTCCCGCTCACCTGCTACCGTCGCTACTGCCACGGCAAAGAGTCGCGGTGCATTCTCGTCAGCGAAGTCCGGTGAGATTCCGGCACTGTCCCGCAACGGTGATGCGACGAACGAGCAATCGTTCGCCGCGAGTCCGGTCGCCTGACGCGAGCGCCCATTCAACCGCCCTCGTGAGAAGGGCAAGGAGAATCCAATGGCCAAGCGCCAGTCCCTGTTCACCACAGTCGCGCATGCGACTCGAATCGACTCCGTCGCGCACGCGACTCGAATCACACGCTTCGCACACGCGACTCGCATCACAAAGCTCGTGCCAACTCTGGCGCTCGCAGTCAGCCTCAGTCTCGCTGCGGCTGCATGCGGGGGTGACTCCTCAGACGAAGTTCAGAACGTCGACACCACCGTGTCAGCCGTCGAGACGACGTTGGCGGCTGAGTTCCCGGTCACCGTGGGTGATCTCACTCTCGACGCTGAACCGCAGCGTGTGGTGTCGATGTCGGCGACGGCAACCGAGATGCTCTTTGCCGTCGGTGCGGGCGACAAGGTGGTCGCAGTCGACAACTTCTCGAACTTTCCCGCAGACGTCCAACCGCTGCCCAAAGTGGATGCTTATCAGCCGAGTGTGGAGGCAATCTCCGAACTCGAGCCTGACCTTGTCATCATTAGCTACGACCCGGGCAATTTCGTCGATCAGCTGAATGCGTTGGCAATCCCGGTGTTCGCTGCGTACGCCGTGGCGAATCTCGACGGCGCGTACGAGCAGATGCAGCAGCTTGGTGCGCTCACGGGGCAGGCAGAGGAAGCCGCGGTCGTTGTTAACACGATGCGCAGCGAAATCGATGCGATCGTCGCGAGCGTGACAAAGCAGGATCCGCCACTCACGTACTTCTACGAACTTGACCCCACGCTCTACAGCGTCACCACCAACACATTCATCGGGAGTGTGATGGCGCAGTTCGGTTTGGTGAGCATCGCCGACGGCGTGCAGGAGGGCAACAACTATCCGCAGCTCTCGGCCGAAGTCATCGTGGAGAAGAATCCTGACTTGATTTTCCTCGCCGACGTGAAATGCTGCGCCCAATCGGCCGCCACCGTCGCAGAACGAGAGGGTTGGTCGGTGTTGCGTGCAGTCAACAATGGCAGCATCGTCGAACTTGATGACGATGTTGCGTCGCGATGGGGTCCGCGTCTTGTCGATCTGATGAAGCAGGTTGCCGCAGCCATCGAAACACTGAAGTCAGGCTCGTAACTCGTGTCGAACTTCCGCCCGGAACGCAGCAGAGAAGTGGCGCAGTCTGTGCCGCAATCTGTGCCACAGTCTGCGACACAGCCCGTGCCCGCGGTTCTCTCAGCGTCTGGGCGGAATGCGGCGTGGTGGCTGGGTGGGGCAGTAGTCGTGCTGGTGACGGCAGTGATTGGTGCTGCGATCGGCCCAGCTGGTCCGGCTTGGTGGCGGGTGCCCCTCGCGTTGCTCGACCGTCTGCCGATCATCGGTATCGAGAGTGGTGTCACTGACGCGCAGTGGAACATCGTGTGGCAGATTCGTGCCCCGCGCGTGGTGCTCGCCGCACTCGTCGGGGCAATGTTGTCAATCGCTGGTGCGAGCTATCAAGG